>JBDRAX010000032.1:0-6380 GCA_043823375.1 Candidatus Omnitrophota bacterium
GAAAAAACGATACCCGCCACAGGAAGAAACCACCAGTATTCATATTCGGTAAAACTGAAATAATTCACTGTCTTGTATATGATAAGCGCGGGAAAAAAAAGCCTGACCAGCAAGAGGCTCAGCGTATCCGTGAACTCATCGTTTATTATCCTCCGAAAATACAAGGCATACCCTATGGACATGAGGATAAAAAGCTTTATTATCGTAGCGGCAATGGTATGAAAAGATAAGCTGATCTCCATGATAAGATCCCCTGTCTGTTACGCCCGCTTTACGCGCCGGGCCTTTTACAGAGGTTGTTATTCTCCGTTCCTAAGCGTCCTGAAAAGATTATAATAGCCCGACAATTTAGCGCGGAAATGAAAAGGCTTATTCATATCTGAATCCGTCACCTTGACCCGGTTTATTTCATAAACATCTTTATTGAATCTGTCTTTTCCCCTGTTAGTCGTACACGCTCCTTTATATCCGGCCTTTTTAATAGTGTCTTTTATCTTGTCGTTAAATCCCCCGGTCGGATAGCAGAAAAAATCCGGCTCGAAACCCGCGTTATTCTTTATGTCTTCTCGGCAAAGAGCTATTTCCTCCCACAGTTTTTCCGTATCTTTTACAGCCGGCAGATATACTTCCGTCCTCGTATGCCCTCCGAAATCAATGCCGTTGTTATTCATCAGCCTTACCTGGTCCCAGTTAAGATACCCTTTTTTATTCCCCATATATCCCGAAACTAAAAAAACAGACGCGGGGATACGATACCTCGCGAGAATGGGAAAAGCTTTAAGATAGTTATCTTCAAAACCGTCGTCAAAAGTAACCACAACGGTATTATGATCGAATTTCCGGCCCTCTTTGATCCCGCGCACTAATTCACCCAGAGAGATAACTGAATACTTATTATCCCGCAGGAATTTTATCTGTTTAGCGAAATTTTCCGGAGACACGGACAATGTGCTTTCAGGATTATCCTCAATTGAATGATACATCAAAACAGGCACTACATATCTGGGGCTTAAATAGAAAAAGTAAAAAGCGCACGATAAAATAATGATCGTTAAAACGGCGTAAAGGATTTTCTTTAATATATTCATCCAGCTTCCTTGCGTACAACATATACATCGTCAAAAACGGTAAACAGCAGACATAAAATATCAGAAACTGTCTTCAACGCACGGTTCACATTTCCCTGAGTACGCGTAATCCAGCTTTTCATGCTACAGTTATAGCTTCAACCGGGCACTGCGCCGCGGCGTTTTCAGCATCCTCGAGCTGTTTTTCGGAAATATTATTGACTATCGAAACAGCTATGTCTCCATCCATCTGATATATATCCGGAGCTATCTGGACGCATAGACCGCATCCGATACATTTTTCCGCGTCAACAACGGCTCTCATCGCTTTATCCCTCCATTTTATTTCAGGTATTGTATCAGAACGGGGTTACAGGGTCAAGTTTTCATCGTCCGACTCCGCGCGGGCAGAGCGCGAAAACAGCGCTACGAAAAAAAAACACTCCGGCATTCACGCGTCCCATATCCCCCAGCTTCCTCCGCCGAGAAAAATAACCGGCAGGCTCGCGCCTATCATAAGAAAATTATATTCAAGGTTTATATTCTGCCCGAAGATCCCGTATACCATGTTTACTTTCCAGAGGCTTATTAAGACAGTCATCGCGACCGCGAGCGCCGCCCATCTGGCTAATATACCCATAATCAGGCAAATCCCGCCGATAAACTCTATATACGCCCATATAAGCGCGACATAATAGGCGTTCGCCACCCCCAGCCCTTCCACCATTTTCGCTGTCCCTTCAAGCCCAACCCCGCCAAACATGCCCAGGAGTTTCTGCGCGCCGTGTACGATAAAGATAAGCCCTATAGATACCCTGAGTATTAACATAGAAAAATTAAACAAATTACCTCTTTCCATGCCCATAACCTTCCCTCCCCGCGCTCCTGCCCGGATAATAAGCGTATCATGCTTTTTATTGTAGCTTAACGCGGGATAAATGCAAGAGAAATACTAAAACACGGATCCCCTTCCATATAACAAAAAATGCAAGAATTCCGGTTTTTTTTGTGTCTCCAAGTGTTATAAGGAGGAAAATCTCATGAACTGGAAATTTTTTTTAAATTCCCTTGTAACCGTAATGTTCCCGGCCAGATGCCCCGCCTGCGGACAAAAAATGTCCGATTACCCTCTCCCTGTCTGCCGTTTTTGCAAGACATTGATCACACGGCCCAATCCCTTAATAACAAGCCGTACAGGAAATGTCCGCGATGTCTGGTCTTGTTCCGCGTATGAAGGAAAACTGAAAGATTGCCTCCGGGCTTTTAAATACCGGGGAGAACGCCGCTACATTTTATTGTTCGAAAGCCTTATCAGGGATTTCCTGTCCGCCGCTACGATAGAAAACCCGGACATCATCATACCTGTCCCGCTTCATCCGCTTAAACTTCGTACCAGAAAATATAACCAGGCGGCGCTTATAGCTGAAGCACTTTCAAGGCTTAAGTCAATACCCCTTTCCGAACATATTTTAAAAAAAACAAAAAATACATCCCCTCAAACGGGATTATCAAGAAAAGAACGGCTTATTAACCTGAAAAATTCTTTTTGCGTGATCGACCCTAACGGCATAATAAATAAGAAGGTATTACTGGTTGACGATGTCATAACAACAGGCGCCACTCTGGAAACCTGCGCGGATAAACTAATGGGATCCGGAGCGCGGCTGGTAACGGGTTTTACCCTGGCTAAAACCATGTGACGTTAAAAAACATTTCAGGCACGGCCGGCTGTAAACCGGGCGGACTGTTATTTCTCAGCTTTTTTTATATATGTAATATACACCCAGAATAGCGAACAAAGCGTTACTAAGCCACGCGGCGGCAATCGGAGGAAACACCCCTGCTTTTCCTAAAGCAAGGCTTACCGCCATAACGGGGACATATAGCATACCGATCGTTATCCCGCGCACCATACCGACCAGGGCGTTTGCCCGGCCTGTCTCAATACTGAATGGTACACAGATAATAACTGTAATGAGCGCCGTAAAGGGAAAAGCCAGTTTATAATTCAGATCAACAAGAAGGCGCCGGATAGCTACAGGAGACTCCACGTTAAATACCGACAGATATTTTTTCAACTGTTTGTAGCTCATGAATTTAGGATCCCATTGGCTTTTGGAAAGTTCAGAAGGAGTTTCCCTGATCTCCAGGTCTTTTGTTTTATAGATCTCGGGATCCCCGGTAAAATCCCCTTTTTCATCAAGCCCGAACATTATGACGTCACTGCCCTGCCACACTCCGTCTCCCTGATATTTCACCTGACGGGCATTGATCTTTTTCATAACCCGGTGGTTTTCGTCCTGCTTATGTATTATTACGTCCGTAAGAGTGCTCTGTTCCGGCAGATAAGATTTCGCGAATATTATCTGCCCTCCCTTGCCGTATACCGCGAGATTCGTTATTACCTTTTCCCGTCCCTTATTGCCTGATTCCAGATCTTCGCTTCTTATCTGCTCCGCCTTACGCATCGTAGAAGGGACCACCCTGTCATTAACGATAAAGACCGCTATACACACCAGTAACATCACGAGCAAAACCGGCCTCAGCAATTTCCAAAGGCTCAGGCCGCTCGCTATCACCGCGGTTATTTCGTGATTTTTGCTTAAACTGTTAAAAACATACGCCGCGCTGAGAAGCGCGGCAAAAGGCACCATGTTCACAAACGCGAACGGAGCGAGGTAAGCGTAAAAAGCCAGTATACTGGATAAAGGGATATTGTTTTTAAAAATATCGTCCATAAATCCAAGCACATCGCCGATAACACCCAGGACCATAAGGAGGACAACGCAAAAAAGGAACGAACTTATAAAATCTTTCAATATATATTTTTCGAGGATTCGCATGCCAACCTGTACTGTTATTTTGATGAAATCTTATAAAATAGCACTATACCTATCGCCGCGAGCAGTATATCCGCGGACCACACGCCTGCCCACGCGGGTATAATTCCCCTTATGCTGAAAGCGATCCCCCCCAGCATGATACCCCAGTAGAGGAGAAATAGCACAATAGCAAGCCCGAACCCGACAAACTTTTCTCTCCTGTGGGTTGTGATAGCCAGAGGTATCCCTATGATCACAAAGACAAGGTTTGAAAACGCGAGCGCCATTTTTTTATGCAATTCCACTTTTAAGGGCACAGCTTCTATCTGATCCGCTTTAAGCCGCTTAATGTCCCCTAAAAGCTCTTTTATACTTTTCTCCCTTGCTTTTTTCTGTATATCTTTCGCGGTTTCCCTTTTATCCAGATTAAGGGTCATATAGTATTCTTCAAAAGACAGTTTATAAAATTCATCCGGTTTGTCCGCAACGATCTCATCGGCCATACCGTCCACAAGTTTAAGTTTGATGCTGTTCTCATCCGGCAAAGGAATAACTTCTCCCTTTTTAGCGATAATAGTACGCGTAGGTTTCCCCTCCCTCGGCTGATATATGCGTATGCCGTCAAGGTTGTTGCCATTAACCCCGTGGACAAAAATAATATAGTCCTTAAAACCTTTCACAAAAATGCCCGGCTCCAGCATGGCCGTGGGGTGTTTCATGCCTAAAGTCTTTACAAGTTTCCTTGCTTCAAATTCAGCCTGCGGCAGGATCCTGTCATTCAAAGGGACATTGGAAAGGCTTATAATGAATCCGCATATCACCACAGGGAAAACTACTTTATATATGCTGATGCCGCTTGTCCTGAAAGTCGTTATTTCATTATCGTTGGAAAGCCGCCCGAAACCCAGAAGGATCGCGGCCAACACCGAAATAGGTATCGTAAAAATAAGCACGTAAGGAAGAAAATAAAGAAAAATTTTTATAACCTGTATAAATTCCACACCCTTATTAACCACCATATCCGCTGTCTGGATAATATTCCCGGCGGCAAGTATCAGGGTAGAAATAAACAGAGAGGCCATAAAAGGCCCCCCTGTTTCCTTAAGAAAATATTTTGTAATAATTCTCATCTCAGTGATTCATCGTCTATAGGCTCGTTACTGTTAATATCTGTAATGCTCCGGTTTATATGGCCCTTCCACCGGGATTCCCAGATAGTTCGCCTGACTTTCCGTCATTTTTGTAAGTTTAACGCCGATCTTTCCAAGATGCAGCCTGGCCACTTCTTCATCAAGGTCTTTCGGCAGCCGGTACACCCCGACCGCGTATTTATCCTTATTTTTCCACAGATCTATCTGCGCCAATACCTGGTTACTGAATGAATTCGACATGACAAAAGAAGGATGCCCTGTCGCGCATCCGAGATTAACGAGTCTGCCCTCAGCCAGGAGGTATACTTCCTTCCCATCCGGAAAAATGTACTTGTCTACCTGCGGTTTTATATTGACCTTTTTTATCCCTTTATATTTCTCCAGCGCCGCTACCTGTATTTCATTATCAAAATGCCCGATATTACAGATTATGGCCTGGTTTTTCATTTTCTCGACGTGCTCTATTCGGATCACATCCTTGTTACCCGTCGCCGTGACATAGATATCGCCTGTACCGAGAGTTTCTTCGACAGTGGTAACCTGATACCCTTCCATCGCGGCCTGCAAAGCGCAGATAGGATCTATCTCCGTCACTATTACCCTGGCGCCGAAACCCCTGAGGGACTGAGCCGAACCTTTTCCCACATCACCATAACCGCATACAACAGCGACTTTGCCGGCTATCATGACATCCGTCGCCCTTTTGATCCCGTCCGCGAGAGACTCTCTGCATCCATAGAGGTTATCGAATTTAGACTTTGTCACAGAATCATTCACGTTTATGGCTGGGACAAGAAGTTCCCCCTTTTCCATCATCTGATAAAGCCTGTGCACACCCGTAGTGGTTTCTTCGGAAACGCCTCTCCACTCTTTCACCATTTCGGACCATTTACCGGGCGTTTCTTTTAATACTGTCTTAAGCAGCCGGAGAAGTTCCGCTTCATCTTCACCACCGGGTTTTCTGTCCAGTATGGCGGGATCCTTCTCAGCCGCGGCTCCAAGATGCATCATCAAAGTCGCGTCTCCGCCGTCATCAACTATAAGCTGCGGGCCTTTCCCCCCGGAGAAGCTGAGAGCCTTTTCCGTACACCACCAGAAATCTTCAAGAGTTTCGCCTTTCCACGCGAAAACCGGAATACCGGCCTTAACTATCGCCGCGGCTGCATGATCCTGAGTGGAAAAAATGTTACAGCTTGCCCATCTGACATCAGCCCCAAGTTCAACAAGCGTCTCAATAAGAACCGCTGTCTGGATCGTCATATGCAAAGATCCCATTATCCTTACTCCGTCAAGAGGTTTTTGTTTGGAATATTTCCTCCTGACCGCCATAAGGCCGGGCA
>JBDRAX010000033.1:0-13157 GCA_043823375.1 Candidatus Omnitrophota bacterium
GAAACCGCGGTAAGAGACCTTACGCAGAGGATGGTATTAGTGGACGGAAGGACAGAATGGGTGCCGTCGGGCGTGGTGGAAGCGATGGAGTATGGGAGGTGGCTTGTACTGGATGAGATAGACCGCGCGCCGCCGGGAGTACTCTCAGTCCTGAATAATCTCCTGCAGTTCAAAGAGATAACGCTCCCGGACGGGAGGAGAATAAAAGCGCATGAGAATTTTAGAGTAATAGCCTTAATGAACCCACCGACAGCGGCGTACGCGGGAGGGGAACTCTCGAGTGAGCTTGAGGACAGGTTCCTTCTGCATTATATAGATTATCTGGAAGAGGAAGAAGAAGTAGAGTATTTATCGAGTGTAGCGCCTGATGTAGACAAGGGCTTAATAATAAGACTCGTGAGAGCGGCGAATGACCTTCGGGCGGATTACAGGAGAGGGTTTCTTCCGAAGCCATTTTCAACAAGGGGGCTTGTGAATGTGGTGGAGCATTTAAATGAATATCCGGATGATCTGGTGTACGGTGAGTTGTACAGGGTATTTAACCTGAAATATATATCTGAAGAGTACCAGGAAACCGTGAACAAGGTATTTGTCGCGTATGAGTTAATGAAGAGCCCTGTAGAGATAAGCCCGTGGATAGACGCGGATATAAGTGAGGAAGATCTTACGGCGGAGGAGGGGGTTTTTACACCGGAAGAAGAAGACTTCACGCCGGAAGAAAAGGATATTAAGTTTGAGGAAGAGGACATAGAGTATGTAGATGAAAGGACATTTACGATAACGGAGCTTGAGGCGGCACTGAAAGGCCATACTGATACGGTCTGGTCACTCACAACGCATGGAGAAAAACTGGTCTCAGGGAGTAATGATCGCACGATAAGAGTCTGGGACCTTGCAAGCGGGAAAGTAAAGATCCTGAAAGGCCATACTGACGCGGTCTGGTCACTCACAACGCATGGAGAAAAATTAGTCTCAGGAAGCGCTGATAAAACGCTCAGAGTCTGGGATCTGGATGAAGATAAGCTTCATCATCTCGCGTTACGGGCGATGCTTGAAGGGGATTTGAGTGACGTTGAGATAGTTGATGATAAAATCAGCGGTGTGATCAGGATAGGCGGGGTGGAGATCCCGAAGTTTGATATGGCCAACGCGGTATTTCCTATGGGAATGGCGAAGGGAGCATCCCCGGGGCCTGAAGACGACGGCCCGCTTTCTATCAGTACTCGAGTTCTCAGCAATCTGGCCAGGATATTGTCGTATCAGCCGGTCGAACTTGAAGAATGGCGTCCTTTAAGCATGCAGGAGGCCCTGAATCCGAGGCCGAACTGGCGTGTCTTTAAACGCGGGTCCGGATATGTAATACATTATGTCAAGAGAGAACTCAGGTCAAAGGACGGGGATATCCCGTTAGCGGTCACGGGTCATGAGATCTTTCATCTTCTTTTTACCAATGACGCGGAATGGGAAGGCGCCATAGAAAGCATAGAGGAAAAGATCTTAAAAGGGGCGTTTCAGTGGATAATGAACGCGCATGAAGACCCCAGGGTGAATGATAAGGGGGTTGAGCGTTTTCAGGGATTAAGAGTGCCGTTAATGAAATTATATAATCAGTATTATCCGGCCCGGTTTAAAGATCTTGAAAAAGAACAGATAAGGTTTAACAGGGATAATCCGTTATACATACAGTACGGGCTTATGGTGGTGCATGACTGGTTTTACGGGGAGATCCATCCGCTTGTAACCGATAGCGCGCTTATAGAATTGTATAAGAATCTGAGAGAAGAGAGCCGGAGAGCCTGTAAAGAATCAACCACAGGGTCAATGGCAGGGCTTTTAAAACAGAAGGTCTGGCCGGAGGTAAAGAAACTGGTAGACAGAAGTAAAGAAAACATGAAGGAAGAAGACCTGTTGAGGCAGATGATGGAGAATATGGAAATCGATCTTGACGGTCTTGGCGGGGAAAGGGACGGAGCCGGGGACCCGCTGCCCATAGATATGATGCCGAAGGAAGTGAAAGATAAGATACGGGAGAAGATAAAAGAGAAGTGGGATTCTCTGAGCGACGAGGAAAAAGAAAAGATACTGAAAAGCCTCGAAGAGCGGCTCGGAAAGATAAATGAGGAAAACAATGAAAAACTCGATCCGAAAGTAAAAGTGGATAAAGAGGACATTAAGGATATAAGAGAGGCTTTCGAGGAAAAAGACAGAATAAATAGAGGCCTGAGAGAGGCGGCTCAAGGGGCAAAACACGGCGCCGGAAGCGGAGCGGGAATAGGGCAGGAAGATTTTCTGGAGAGAGAAGGCATAACGCAGAAAGATTATGATTTTTACCGGAAGTATTACAGTGAGGTAGCGGGCCAGGCGACTACATTAAAACGGCATCTGCAGAAGATAAAGTTCGCTGAAAAGAGGAAAAGGGTCTTACGATTACGTGAAGAAGGAGATCTTGACGAGCATGAGCTTTCCGGAGTCTCCATGGGCGCGGTAAGAGTATTCAAACAGGTCCGCAAACCGAAAGGCATGTATTTCAAGATATCATTTTTAGTGGACCTGAGCGGGAGCATGCACCAGGCAAACAGGATAGAAGAAGCGATAAAGGGGCTGATCGTGTTATTGGAATCGGTTACAGACTGGCCGGGAGATATAGTATTTGAGGTCGCGGGATATTCGAACTCCGAATATATACCGATATCTGAATACAGGGCAAAAGACACAAAGCTGAAAGATAAGATAAGGATAATAAAAGCGGTGCATGAATTGGGTAAAGGCGGTACGAATGCCGCGGAAGCGGTCGAATCCGCCATGAAGCGGAATATTAAAGGGGACAAGAAGTTCAGGAGGATAATATTTTTTATAAACGACGGAGAACTCCTGGCGGGAGACGCCGGGAAGATAGGTGAACTTATAAGAAGATATCCGCTGATAAAACTTGTTCCCATGGGGTTGGGCCCGGAGGCCGCCGCCGTGGAGGAACTTACGGGCGGAAGGTGGCTGCCTGACGAGAGCAGGCTTTCGGATGAAATATATAAGATCATGGACCTTGAATACCGTGTGCACGCGAATGGAAAGCACGGGTTCATGAAAAGCAATCCGGAATGGGGAAAGAAGATCCTGAGAACGAAAGCGGAAGAATTCCTGACGGGAAAAGCCGGTGCGCCGATGAATATGCTGAAAGGGAACGGGGCGGATGACAGCGCGCCGGGAGTTATGCCGGAGGGGCCGGAAGCTGAAGATGAGAGCATAGACAGTTTAAACGGGCCCGGGGCCGCCTATGATGAAGATTACGCGTGTATTTTGCCGTCAGACCATCTGCACTCATTCCTGAAAGAGGAGAGGACATATGAAATAAAGTATGACTTTACAAGGCTGACAGCATCCCAGATAGAAGTTATAGAGGAATATGTAAAATTGATGCGTAAGAGGATAAAGAAGATCAACAGCGGAACCAGGATAGAATTAACGGCTTTTTCAGGTGAAACAGGACAGGGAAAGTCCCTGATCTCGGTATACGCGAAAGGCGATAGATTCAAAGGTGAAGGGCACATAGATGTACAGGCGGAAGAAGGAAGCCTGGCGGAGAATTTATTGAGGCTTCCGGGTATAATAAATATAGCGTTTGTGGCGTCAAATATCCCGGATGATGCTACAAAAACCGATCTGGATACTGAATATAACGCTTTAATAGGATTCATAAAACAACAGTACATGGATATCCTGGGCATACCCATGGATATGCCCGGAACGGCTGAAAAGATCCTGGAAGCGATCCGCTATATAACATTGACCCTTCCCGGAGCCTACAGGCTCCCGGACAGTGAGATCGAAGAATATTATGCCGTAACCGCGGCGTCTATCGCGGCTTAATCCGCATTTCTCCCTGAATATCTCACCGAAAGCTCTCGGAACTGATCCTTTTAATCTTTCTAATCTCTACGGGAATGGGGGTACGATCTCTCTTCCCATTCCCGACATATTATAAAAAAACTATTGAACGTTTTGCCGGTTGGTTATATAATACACCTTCATTCAATTTACGGAAAAGGCCGGGAAGGTGTATTCCGTATAAGAATAAACTTTAACAGTGGCTCAAACCTGAAAGCGCCTTATGGCGGCAAGTTTAGATTTGTATAGTTAATGAGCTGCGGAAAATGAGAAGGAGGAAGAATGGCTATTAAAGTTGGTATTAACGGTTTTGGGAGAATAGGAAGAATGGTTTTCCGTATAATGGAAAAACGCGGTGGTTTTGATGTAGTAGCGATCAATGACCTTACAGACGCGAAAACCCTCGCGCATCTTCTTAAGTACGATTCCGTGCATGGTAAATTCGACGGGACCGTAGAAGTGAAGGGTACTTCGCTTATTGTGAACGGGAGAGAGATAGAAGTTCTGAGCGTGAAAAATCCCGCTGAATTGCCATGGGGAAAAGAGGGCGTGCAGGTTGTAGTTGAGTCTACCGGAGTTTTTACTACCAGGGAAAAAATATCTCTGCATATCGAGGCCGGAGCTAAAAAAGTGCTTCTCACTGTGCCGCCGAAAGACGCGATCGATAATATGATAGTACTGGGAGTCAATGACGCGGCTCTGAAAGACAGTGATAAAATCGTATCTAACGCGTCATGTACTACCAACTGTCTCGCTCCCATGGTAAAAGTCCTTCATGAAAAATTCGGCCTGGTAAAAGGCCTTATGACCACTGTGCACGCGTATACTAATGACCAGAGGATACTGGATCTTCCTCATTCGGATCTGAGAAGAGCGCGCGCCGCTTGTGAAAGCATTATACCTACTACGACAGGCGCGGCTAAAGCCGTAGGAAAAATTATCCCTGAACTGAACGGGAAATTGAACGGCCTTGCGATGAGGGTTCCTGTAAAGGATGCTTCCGTGGTTGATTTTGTGGCGGAAACAGAGAAAGAAGTTTCCGTAGAAGCCGTGAACAAGGCCATGAAAGAAGCTGCCGCGGGACCTTTGAAAGGAATAATGGAATATACTGAAGATCCTATAGTTTCCGTGGACATAATAGGCAATCCGCATTCCTGCGTTTTTGACGCGCTCGGAACTATGTCGATCGGCAAGAACATGGTGAAACTTATAGGATGGTATGACAACGAATGGGGATATTCGAACCGTGTTGTTGACCTGGTGAAAAAACTTGCGAAATAATAAGTTGTACGCGGAAAAACGATAGATCGCTGAAACTGGAATTTTTACCCGGGGCATAAACCTGTCCGGGGTAAAAATTCCAGTTTGGCTATGAGGTTAGATGGATTTCTATTATAGAAAGGGGACTGTAACGCGGGCGTACAGAAAAACAGTTGTCGCGGTTTTGAAACGCGCGTGCCGCGGGGGGGACAGTTCCCAAAACGGAGGTAAACACAATGAAAAAGACTCTTTCTGACGTACAGTTAAAAGGTAAGAGAGTCCTGATGCGCGCGGATTTTAACGTACCATTGGACGAGAGGCGCAATATTACCGATGACAGCAGGATCGTCGCGGCTCTGCCGTCGATCCGGTATATACTGGAGAATGGGGGGAAACTTATACTCATGAGCCATCTCGGACGGCCTAAAGGTGAAGTGAAAGCGGAATTTTGCCTGGACCCCGTCGCGGAGAGGTTGTCCATGCTTCTTAAGAAAAACGTAAAAAAAATGGATGACTGCGCAGGTGAGGACGTAACCGAGGCCGTTAACCGTATGTCCGAAGGGGATATTATCCTTTTGGAAAATTTAAGGTTCCATAAAGAGGAAAAAGCGAATGATCCGGTGTTCGCGAAACAGCTCGCGTCGCTCGGCGACGTTTTTGTCGAGGATGCTTTCGGCACATGCCACAGGGCGCATGCTTCCACGGTGGGCGTTACGGAATACCTCCCCAGCGTCGCGGGCTTTCTTGTGCAGAAAGAGATCGAGTATTTCGAAAAAGTCACAAAGAACCCGGACAAGCCGTTCTGCCTTCTGCTTGGAGGAGCAAAGGTAGCAGACAAGATCCCGGTTATCGAAAATATGCTTAACAAAGTTAACTATATTCTTGTGGGCGGAGCTATGGCGTATACCTTTCTTAAGGCGGAACAGAAAAATATCGGTTCATCAAGGCTGGAAAGCGAAATGATCGATACCGTTAATAAAATATTAAAGCTGGCGCGGGAAAAAAATGTCAGTATATCTCTTCCGAAGGACCATGTCGTCGCCCGTGAGATCAAAGAAGATGCCAGGGGAAAAATAGTCAGGGAGAACATACCGGACGGATGGATAGGGCTTGATATCGGGCCTGAAACCGTAAAAGATTTTGAATCTGTCCTGGGCAAGTCAAAGACGATCGTATGGAACGGGCCTGTAGGCCTTTTTGAAATGGAAGCGTTTTCCAAAGGGACACGCGAGCTGGCCGAATATATTTCAGGCCTTGACGCGACTACGGTTATCGGCGGAGGAGATACAGCCGCGGCTATCAATCAGCTGGGCCTTGGAAATAAGATGTCGCATATGTCTACCGGCGGCGGGCTTCTCTTGAATATCTCGAAGGTAAGGAACAACCGGGTGTAGCGGCGCTTAATGACAAATGAAAAAAATATAAGATCCTGAGCAAGGAAGGAGAACATTGCTATGAGAAGACCTGTAATAGCGGGTAACAGGAAAATGTATAAAGATGTAAATGAAGCGGTTGAACTGGCGAACAGTATAAAACGTTCAGCTTTTGATGTTAAGAACGTGGATATTGTGATATGCCCGCCTTTTGCGGATCTCAGCGATGTCGGCGAGATGCTTACAGAAAGCAATGTTTTTCTGGGCGCGCAGAATTGCTATTGGGAAGAAGAAGGGGCGTTTACGGGCGAGATCTCGGTGCCGATGCTGAGAAGCGTGGGATGCAAGTACGTGATAATCGGCCATTCGGAGCGGAGAAAATATTTCGGCGAGACTGATGAGACTGTTAACCGGAAGATAAAGGCCGCGATCGACGGAGGCATTTATCCTATAATGTGCGTGGGAGAGACCCTGGAGGAAAGGGAAGCCGGGAAAACGCTTGATATCGTAAAAGGCCAGGTTACAGGAGGGCTTAAAGGTTTTGAAGAATCCTACCTTGACCCGCTTATTATCGCGTATGAGCCGGTGTGGGCGATAGGTACCGGCAGAACGGCCACTCCGGATCAGGCGCAGGAAGTACACGCCATGATCAGGAAACTGCTCCGTGAAATGTATTCGGACACTTTGTCCGATTCCAGGCGTATCCTGTACGGCGGGAGCGTAAAATCGGATAATATCGAAACCCTTATGAAAGAAAAAGATATTGACGGAGGATTAATCGGCGGTGCGAGCTTGAAATCCGAAGGGTTTGTTGATATAATCAAATTGACATCAAAGCTTTATTCTTAAACAGTAAGGAAAAATAAGGAAGAAAAAAATGTATATTCTTATTATTCTTGTTCATGTTCTGGCGTGCGTGGTCCTCATAGCGGTAATTTTGCTTCAGGCGGGTAGAGGAGGAGGCCTTACGGAAGTATTTTCAGGCGGAGAAACCGCGCAGTCTCTGCTGGGCACACAGGCTCCGGTTCTGCTTAAGAAAGCTACGACCGTAAGCGCTGTAGTTTTCCTGTGTACATCCCTGCTTCTTGGAGTTTTGTCCGCTAAGATGGGCAGATCCCTTTTTGACCAGTCACAACTTCCATTGCTGCCGAGGCAGCTGGATACTGCGGCAGGTACGCCTCTGGACGCGGAGGCTGTTATGCCTCAGGGGCCGGCTCCGGCTGAAGCGCCTGGCGCGGCGCCTCAGGATAACGCTCCGGCCGCGGAACCCGCGGCTGAATAGGAAAGAAGCAAGAACCCTGGAATTATCTTGTGCCGTATCATACAAAAAACTCGGGTCTAACAAAAAGATCACTGTCGATGAAAAAGACAGTGATCTTTTTGTTATGTGCTCTTAGCTCGGTTACAGCCGGGTCTTACGGGAAAGAGGAACAATGCGCGCCGCGTGACGCTTATGTATATTCAGGGATCGGTGACGCCCGGATACTTATTCCGCTTTTTGCCGATGATACATCTTCTTCCTATGTCTGTTCCCTTATCTATAACGGCCTGACGAAGGTTGATAAAGATCTCAATGTTACAGGAGACCTCGCTGAAAAATGGGAAATACTGGACGATGGGCTTACTATAAAATTTTATCTCAGGCGCGGTATTTTCTGGCATGACGGCAAACCTTTTACGGCGGAGGATGTCAAATTCACATATGATGCCATCCTTGACCCCGAAACCGGGTGCCCGTATATATCGGGGTATCAGGATATAGAAAGGATAGAAATAACAGACCCCTGCACGATCACTTTCAGATATAAACAGCCGTACGCGTCAGCGTTATTGAAATTCGGTATGGGGATCATCCCGGCGCATTTATTCCCGGATCCCCGGGAAATAAGGCAGTCCGTCCGCGCTCATGATCCCGTAGGGACCGGGCCTTATATGTTTTCACGGTGGGAGCGGGGGCAGTATATCGTGCTTGAAGCCAACACGCGGTATTTCGAACGTGTGCCGGGGATAAAAAGATTCGTGTACCGTATTATACCTGACCAGGCGGTGCAGTTCCTGGAACTTGTTTCCGGCGGGATCGATTCAATGGAGCTCAACCCCTATCAGTTCCTTTACCGGAGCGATACGGAAGTCTTTAAAAAAAGAATAAATAAATACAGTTATCTCGCGCACGCGTATACATATATCGGATATAACCTGAATGATCCTTTGTTTTCGGACCGTAGGGTCAGGCAGGCGTTAAGTCGCGCTATAAACCGTGAAGAAATAATAAAGGCCGCGTACTACGGGCTCGCGGAAGCGTGTACAGGGCCTTTTTTGAAAGGGTCGGCCTACTATGACGAAAGTGTCGCCGGATATGGATATGATCCGGAAAAAGCCGCGCGGCTCTTTGCTCTCGCGGGCTGGAAGGATGCTGACGGCGACGGAATACTTGAAAAAGACGGCATAAAGTTCAGTTTTGTCCTGTGCACTAACCAGGGGAATCAGGTGAGGGAAGACATAGCCACAATAGTCCAGCGCCAGTGGGCCGCGGCGGGAGTTAAAGCCGAAATACAGGTTGTCGCGTGGGCCGCGTTCCTTGACCAGTTTATCGACAAGAAGAAGTTCCAGGCAGTGCTTCTGGGGTGGTCGATCCCAACTGACCCTGATCTGTTTTCCGTATGGCATACCGGCTCCATCGCGCGCGGAGGGCTGAATTTCATATCTTATTCCAACAGGGAAGTGGATGAGCTTATTGAAGGAACAAGAAGGGAATTCGATGAGGATAAAAGGGCCGGGTTGTGCCACCGCGCGCACAGGTTGATAAACGAAGACGCTCCTTATACTTTTCTGGTTTTTCCATACGCCGCGCCGGCTGTACAAAAGCGGTTTAGAGGGATAAAACCGGCTCCCGCGGGGATAGGGTATAATTTTATAGACTGGTATGTCCCTGAAAACGAAGTTAAATATAAAATGTGAGCCGCTATGAGAAAATATATTCTTAAACGTTTACTGATGATGATCCCTATGCTTATCGGTATTTCTTTTATAATGTTCATTATCATGCATATTTCACCGGGAGACCCCGCGAGCGTAAGGTACGGGCTTAACCCCGATATATCGATGACAGCGAAAGAAACCTTCATAAAAATGTATGACCTGGATAAGCCCGTGGTCATCCAGTATCTGCTCTGGATAAAAAGATTTCTGTCGCTGGATTTCGGGAGGTCGCTGATAGATGATACCCCTGTTACTTCCCGGATAATGTCGCGCCTTCCGGCTACTTTACTGCTCGAGTCGGTTTCGCTTGCCGTTATTTTTTTTATCGCCGTGCCTGTAGGCATAATGAGCGCCGTGAAAAGGAATTCTTTTTTTGACAGGGTTATGACCATTGTAGTTTTTATCGGTTACGCCATGCCGGCCTTCTGGCTCGCTCTTCTGCTTATTCTGTTTTTCGGGGTCAAACTTGAATGGTTCCCAGTATCCGGCATGAGCCCGTGGTATTCGTCTTATCTGGGGTGGACCGCGCGCGCCGGAGACCTGGCCCGTCATATGGTACTTCCTGTCACGGCGACCGCGTTCGGTTCCCTGGCGGCTCTTTCACGGTATGTGCGCTCGAGCGTTATAAATACCATGGAGGAGAATTATGTGCTTACCGCGCGGGCGAAAGGCCTGCCGGAAGGGCGTGTTATAATGGCGCATATTTTCAGGAACGCGCTCTTACCGATAATAACCATTGTGGGGCTTACTCTACCGGGCCTTATCTCGGGAAGTTTTATCTTTGAGACGATATTCGCGTGGCCGGGCATGGGGAGGCTGGGGTATGAAGCTATTATGAATTACGATTATCCTGTGGTTATGGGTGTCGGGGTTATAGCCACATTCCTGACTTTGACAGGCATTTTTCTGTCGGACGTTTTATACGCGGTCGTTGATCCGCGGATCAGGGTAGGGAAGAGAAATGAGTAAACGGTTGATCCTGGGTATTGTTGTCGTTATATTCATGGGAGGGGTAGCGCTCTTCGCGCCTCTTGTGGCGACGCAGAACCCTCTTGAAATGGACCTTTCGCCAGGTGGGCGCTTACAGCCTCCTTCTCCGGAACATTTTATGGGGACAGATAATCTGGGAAGAGATGTTTTCAGCCGCATGGTTTACGGCGCGAGGATATCTTTAAGCGTCGGTTTTATCGCTGTATGCATATCCCTGGTTATCGGGATCTTTCTCGGCGGAGTAAGCGGTTATTACGGCGGAGTTGTTGACGCGTTTGTGACGCGCCTGGTGGAAATAATGTATTGCCTGCCCGTATTTTTTCTGATAATGATGGTCATAACATTTTTAGGGCCGGGCATTGTGAATGTCATGGTCGTGATAGGGCTTACAAGCTGGGCGGGCCTGTGCAGGCTTGTGCGCGCCGAATTCCTTACTCTGAGAGAAAGAGATTTTGTCCATTCAGCCAGGGTGCAGGGGGTATCTGACACGCGTATCATTTTCCGGCACATACTGCCCAACGCGATGACGCCGGTTTATGTAAGCGCTACGCTGAGCGTGGGATCCGCGATACTTGTCGAGAGCGCGCTTTCTTTCCTGGGGCTGGGTGTGCAGATACCGGTGCCGAGCTGGGGAAATATATTGACTTCGGGGAAAGATTACATCGATTACGCGTGGTGGCTTACTCTTTTTCCGGGGCTCGCGATACTTATTACTGTTTTAAGTTTCAACCTGATAGGGGAAGGCCTCAGGGATTTACTGGACCCCAAACTTAAAAAGAGGCAATAGCGGAACAGGGGCTGGATTTATCATGGATACGGATAAAGGAAAAATTCTGCGGGTAAGGGACCTGACGGTCACTGCGGGTAAACGCCGAATCGTCGACCGCGTGAGCTTTGATCTTTGCCCGGGAAAGGTCGCGGCCCTGGTGGGGGAATCCGGCAGCGGAAAAACCATTACCGCCCTTTCTGTCCTGGATCTTCTCCCCCCGGGAGTTGAACGCGCGGGCGGGTCAGCGCTGTTTAACGGGAAAAATATATTTGACCTTACGCCTGAGGGAAAAAGGGCCATGAGAGGTAATAAAATAGCTATGGTATTCCAGGAACCGTTCACATCGCTGAATCCGGTTATGCGCGTGGGAAAACAGATAAGGGAAGCTGTCGACGCGCATATTAAAATGCCGGGGCTATTACTCGAAAAACGTATCGTTGAACTGCTGGAAATGGTTAAACTGCCGCCTGATACCGCCTCGCGTTATCCGCATGAACTTTCCGGCGGAATGAGACAGCGTATAGTGCTGGCAATGGCACTATCCTGCGGAGCTGATGTGATGATAATGGATGAGCCTACGACCGCGCTCGATGTATCCATACAGAGTGATATATTGAAGCTTGTAAAAAAACTCCAGCATGAGAATAAGTTCGCTATACTGTTTATCACTCATGATTTTTCCATAGTGAACAATATCGCGGATGAAGTGTATGTAATGAGACAGGGATGTATCGTGGAAAATGGTAAGACAAAAGACGTGCTTACCGCCCCCCGGCACGCTTATACCCGGCATTTGCTGGATTGTATACCGCGCCTGGGGGATAAACGCGTCAGATTGCCGGTGTAAAAATGGAAATAATGATCGAAGCGGTAGATGTGAAAAAATATTTCAGCTCAGGGAAAGGGATCTTCCCGTTCGCGAAGGATAATGTGAAAGCTGTTGACGGCGTAAGTTTTTCGGTGCGCAAGGGGAGTACTTTCGGTTTAGTAGGGGAGTCCGGATGCGGCAAATCAACTATCGCGAAACTTACGTGCGGCATACTCCGGCCTGATTCCGGTAAGATCATCGCGCGCGGAGAAAAAGACATAGTGTTTCAGGACCCGTACAGTTCCCTGAATCCGAGAATGACGGTCAGGCAGATCACGGGTGAATCTCTGTTAGTACGGGGGATCAATAAGACGGACAGGGAAAAGATGGTCAGGCATATCCTGGAAAGGGTAAGGCTGAAAAGCCCGGGATGCGAAGATAAATACCCGCATCAGTTTTCCGGAGGAGAGCGGCAGAGGATAGCTATAGCAAGGGCGCTTGTGCGTAACCCGGCCATACTGGTCCTGGATGAGCCTGTTTCGAGCCTCGATGTATCGATCCAGGCGGAGATACTTAACCTTCTTAAGGACCTGCAGGAGGATTTCAGGCTTACATATCTTTTTATTTCCCACGATCTCAGAGTAATAGAATTCATGTCGGATCTTGTGGGGGTAATGAGAAACGGGAAACTCGTTGAAATATCTTCCCGTGAAGATATATATAAAAACCCGGGGAATGAGTATACCCGTCACCTGCTGGGATCCATACCGAAACTATAGATTTCGTGGTCTAAGGGAGCAAAACGGCAGGGACCGCGGCTCAAAAGTTCGCCCCCTCGCGGCAGTAGAAAGGTGTCAAGAAAAGCCTTCCAGATAAACATTGATTTTAAGGCGGAATTTTGGTAAACTGACGCGGATAAAACTGATGGGTAAAAATCATAAAGTCCGCCCTCGGAGCGGTTTGCCGGGGTTAATGGTAAGAGCTGAGGGCTGTTCCTCCGGGTAAAAATCACGGGGAACAGGCCGCAAAAAAGAGGAGTTATATATGGGATATACGATTACGGAAAAAATACTGCTTTCTCACACGAAAGGTACGC
>JBDRAX010000034.1:0-4275 GCA_043823375.1 Candidatus Omnitrophota bacterium
ATCATTTCTTTATCAATTTCACGACTGAATTCTTTAACCGCGAAGCCGCGCGGCGCCCAGCGGATAACAGCGTGATCCCGGGTTCCACTCCTTTAGGCAGGGCTTTATCGTATTATATAAAATTCAACGCCGCTAAAGAAGCCGTTAACAGCGTTTTCACCGGGCATTTCAGTAATTGCCCTCTTCCGTCAGTCAAACTGGTGAAAGGGAGCGCTAAAGCCTGTGAATGGGACGGGAAAAAAGCGATCAGGATAGACGCGGAAAAGGCTTATGACAGGGATAGCGGGGATATGTCGGAAGAGGCGCGGCTTTTCGACATGAGGCGTGAAGTTTTCCGTTATATCCTTAATGCCGATAAACCGGTTAAAAATAAGAAAGCCATGGAGATAGCGGCGGTTTTTCTTTCTCTTCTTGATATTTCCGTGGACGAAGATCTGATCCACATGGCAAAAGGGAACAAGGATGTATCTGGTATATTTCAAAAAGTTATGATGGGCTGCCCGCTGGACCAGATGAAGACGAGTTCTTTTTCGATCTTTAAAAAGGACGGATCTGAAACAATGATCTGGCATATTGACGCCTATGTGCAGAATATCGCCGAAAGGGTTCTGCCTGATACTGACGTTTCTTTCGGAAAAGTATCATATAAAGACCGGCGTGAGGCGGAGGATCTCATAAGGGAACATATTGAAGAAGTTCGGAAGCCTTTATACGGTCAAGATATTGAGCTGGGCCTTCTTTCAGCTAAGGAAAAGTCACGGCTGGAAATAATACGGAGCGAGGCGGAAAAGCTCTCCGCGTCGGGGTATCCCGTGGATAGTATCCCGGACCTGAAATTCGTTGTGGATAAAAGGGACGCTTTCTTCAGCATGAAAGAAGGGGGTTATCTTGAAGTGAGTTCCAGGGCTTTTGATGACCGGGGCGCTTTGCTCCCTTCCGCGCGTTTATTCTACCTCAGAAAAGAGTTATATCTTAATAGGCTGAAACAGTGTGTCGCCGCTATAAAAAACGAGCCGAAGCGCGCGGAAATAACGGCTGTTTTCCTCGCGGTTTTCAGTATCCTGGCTGATCCTTCCGCTTTCGCGGACGCTGTCAGGGACGAGGAGCTCCGCAGGATAATAACATGCGCCGCGGGGCGTGAGATAAAAGATATAGAAGGCCCTGAGATCCTGTTCAGCGACATAGAGGGTGTACTCGCGGGAATTTCCAGGGATATACTCTCGTGCAGAGACAAGGTTTTTGAAAATATGAACGAGCCGGAATTTTCGCGTACGCGTTCTATCCTGGAAAACCTTCCTGAACTGGCCGGAGAATTTTCAGCCGCCGGGGACAGGGCGCTTTTAAAAAAAGAGGCAGGGGAGATAGCGGCGGGTATCATGAAGGAAAAAGGCCGCGGAAAAACGCCGGATATACGTATTTTTGAAGATTACGCCGGAAAACCCGTCTGCTATTATTCAGGGGATACCATTTATATAAATCCGGCGGCATTTGACACGGATAAGAAACAGATAAAGGAACTCGTCAGAAAATTTTATCTTCCGATGTCAGTATTCCTCCATATTTTAGCCGGCCGGGATACCGGCTTATCCGGCGGCAAAATAACATATTATGCCGCCGCTTTTTCTCTTACCCTGGCGTATGCCGCGCGTGGTGATTCCGGTTTTGAGCAATGCGCGGGCGGGGATGATTTCAGGGATTTCTGCCGTGATTATCTCGGTTTCATATCGGAAGATATACGGCAGGCCGGTGAATTTTTAAAAGCGTACGAATCGAAAAAAGTAAAGAACATCGTCGCCGCTTTTTTGGGCGGAAAAGACGCTAAAAGCCGGGCGTCGGACGCGTGCGGCGCGGTAAAAAATATTCTGGCACAAACGCGTAAGAGCTCTTCCCCCGAGACTGAGGCGCCGTCTTTTTTGAAAATGGACAGGCTTTTTCCGGCCGGGGAAAGGCTGGATAAAGGTCAGAGGGATCACGCTGAGGCTGTCGTCAGAGGATTTTTGAGCGCTTATTATCCGGATATACCCGCGCCGAAAATTGATTTCGTGAAGGACCTAGGGGATTTTGACTGCGTGTGGGATTTTAGGGATACCCTTCATATTAGCCTCAAAGCTTTCAGCGGAGAGAACGGCGCTATGAGTGATGTCACGGAGTTTGTTTCCCTGCGGTATCAGCTCTTTTTATATGTCTTGAGCCTGCGGGAAATAGAGGATGAAGATGCTTTATGCACAGCGGCTTTTTTTCTGGCATTTTTAAGCTTATCAGTTGACGCGGAAGCCATGAAACGTGTTAAAAATAACGCGGAGATAGCGGAAATGTTTAAAAACGCTTTTGACGGCGACCCTATAGCGATGCTGGACCCGGATTCCTTTTCTATTACGAGCAGGAACGGGGCGGAAAACATGCTTATGAGGAAAGGGTCTTATCCGCTTTTTATCTGGGAATATATTACAGGCTCGGAGGGCGCGTTCGATAATAAAAAATGCGGGGAAACCGTATCATTGATAGAAGGGGAGGTCGGATCCGTATTATCTCCGCTTGAAGGGGAAGAAGCCGCGCGCCTCGAGCAGAAAGAACGGCAGATGATGAAAACCGCTGAGGCTTTCGTCACAAAATGGATGGGAAGCGTTTGCCCGGGGCAGGACGCTCCTCTACTGCGCCTGGCCAGAGGCAAAAAAGACGCTTACTGCGAATGGAAAGGCGGGAATATAATACACATAAGCCCCGAGGCTTTTGAACCGGATTCAGTAAGCCTTAAACCGGAGGTAAGCGGTTTTTATCTTGTAAAGGAACTCTGGCTGTACATATTGAATAATTCCAGGCCCGCTCCTCCCGTTGACGGCCATATAACTCAAATAGCCGCTGTTTATCTCGCTGTTTTCGGGATCATGTCAGGCCCGGATCCCGTGGGCGATGTGTTCAGTAATAAAGAGCTGGAAGAGATCATGGGACACGTTGATGAAAGATTCCGGGGCGGCGAGACATTTATTTATAACCCCGGAGAAATATGGGGTACGGGCGCCGCTAAAGATTTTTACATCTCTAAGGTGGGAGACCTTCTTAGGATAAGAGACAGGAGGTTTTATGAGTTGCCAGCAGGATATATCGAGTCCGTGAAACAGCTTATCCAAAAACAGAAAATTATTATAGAAGCCGCGGAAAAAGCGAAGATGATGACGCGTACGCGTGTGGCCATGGAGCGCGTGGAAACGCTCCTTGACAGAATGGGCCTAAATATTAAAAAGCCGGAGACAGTGCTTATAACGGAAAAAAAAGAACAGGCTTTATGCCTTTCGACTGAGAACAGTATATTTGTAAACCAGAAAGCTTTTCATGAAACAGAAGAAGGGGTTGTGAGTTTTGACCCGGCGGTAGAATTTTTCACTCTGCCCATGCACGTTTTCAGGTATTCCATAATCTCCGCGAATCTCGCGGGCGCGGCGGACACCAGCGCGGCTGATACAGCGGCTGTTTACTGCGGGCTTATCAACCTTTTGAATAACAGGGACAGGATCGAAGAGATAAAGTCCGTTCCTCTTATAATGAACTTTTTCAAAAAGTATCTGGGTATACTTCCGGAAGACATAAAAGACCCTTCGGTATACACAAAGGTGCTTGACATCGAATACATGAGCGGTTTTTTCCGGAAGGTTATGCCCCGGGGTACAAAAGAGCGGGAATTTGCCCTGGTAAAGGATATTATTATCCGATTCGCGTCCGCGTTGATCGAGCCGGAAAAAATAAAGGAAACCATGGCAAAAGAAGCAAGAAAAACGCTGGATGATGTGAGGCGAGGCAGGTTTACCATGGCGGCCTCTCCCGGTATAGTTTTTACTGACCGGCCTTCTAAGCCTTATTTCTGCCATGTTGAAGGCGTTAACATCATGGTCCCCGCGCCCGTATATGACATTAAGAGCGTCAGTATGGACAAAAGGGTTAAACTTTTCGAGCTGCCGAGAAATTTCTTCCTGATGAATTTAACCGGTGAAAAAACAGCAGCGGAAAATATATGTAAACTCGCTTCTTTCTATCTCGCCCTTGTATATATCTCCATGACTGAGGACAGCCTGGCGGAAGCGCGCGCAGACAGTAAGTTTAAGGATTTTCTAAAAGAGCGGATGGGTGTCGACATTATGACAATAAACAGGTACAAAGACGCCCTCGACGCGGCGGGCGATGAAAATATAAGGTTATTGTCGGCGAAACTCAGGCTTCAGAATATGACAGAAGCGGATCTTAAGGCCGCGCGGAGTTTAGTGCAGGCGTATGCTAAAAGGA
>JBDRAX010000035.1:0-9328 GCA_043823375.1 Candidatus Omnitrophota bacterium
CGTGAAGGGCCTGACGGGTGGGCCGCGATACGTTGGAAATACAGGGATGGGAATATGGTAGCTGAGGGATATTACGGATCTGACGGAAGGCTTACAGAGTTAAAGCGATATAACAGCCAGGGAGATCTTATCGCGAAAAAATACATGGGGGATACCCCTATAGACCCCAGTGAAGAATACAACCCGGATCCGGGAGCCCCCGGAGAGACTGAATCTTTTTATGATTCTTATGGCCGGTTAGAAGGGACAACAGAGGTAGAAGAAGACCCTGTATGGTTTCCCGGTATGTGGCCTTTTGAGGATTTTTGATAATCGCCTGACTCCCTGTTCACGATAACGGTTAAGTATTTTCGCAAAAAGCCAGAAATTTCTGTGATGTTTGTAATACTATCATCCTGCCTTAATGGCCCCTTTAAAGATAACCTTGACAATCATATATTATTATACTAAAATCTTTTATAAGAGTTTGCTACACCTAAAGTGGGCCAGGTGCCCACTTATTTTTTTGTTAGAAAACACATAGACAGGGTAAAAGAATGTATAAAAGTTATATACCTGAAGAAGTCATCACGTTTATTAATGATACAGCCGGTAGTCTGGGATGTGAAGTGCTGGAAGTCTCATCGAGGGGCGCGAAAGGAGCGCTTATCGATGTTGTTCTTGATAAAAAAGGGGGTATAAGCCTTGACGAATGTACTTTTATCAACAGAACTGTAACGAAATGGATCGCGGAGAACGGTTTTTTTGAAAACGGGGTAACTCTTGACGTTTGTTCGCCGGGGCTGGACAGGGAGCTTAAAACCGATAAAGACTATTTTTGGGCCAGGGGTAAAGTCGTCAGAGTGATCTTAAGAGAGCCTGTAGATTCCAGAAATCCGGTTACAGGGGAACTGGTAACTGTGGATAATGACAGTATCGTTATCCGAGAAGAAGGTGTGACGGATATTCTTATACGGAGAGGGAACATTACTAAAGCGCGATTGTATTTTGTGAAATAGTTTCAGGCGGGCTTCAGAGAAAATTTTTATAACATCAAAATAAGCGGAGAGTTGCCATGAATGGAGCATTGTTAACTGCATTGGAAAGAATAGAAAGAGAAAAAGGTATAAGTAAAGAAGTTTTATTTGCCGCGATAGAAAGTGCCCTTCTCAGCGCGGCGAAAAAAGTTATAGATGATCCCGATGTTTCCAAAGATGATATTACGGTCCGCATGGATAAAGAAACCGGTGAAATAAAAGTATTTTCCGAAGGAGAAGAAGTCCAGAGCGAAAGATTCGGAAGGATCGCGGCGCAAACCGATAAACAGGTCATTATCCAGAAAATAAGGGAAGCGGAAAGGGATGTCATTTCGGATAAATACGCTAAAAAGATCGGAACTATTATAAGTGGTTCAGTGCACCGTTTCGAAAAAGGTAATGTGATAGTTGAACTCGATGACGCGGAAGCGTTATTGCCCAAATCCGAACAGATACCCAGGGAGCGTTTCCGTCAGGGAGAAGGCGTAAGAGCGTATCTTCAGAAAGTTGAGCGAGGCACAGGAGGCCCGGAAATTATTTTATCGAGGACAGATCCCGGGTTCGTAAAGAAATTATTTGAACTGGAAGTCCCGGAAATATCACAAGGGATAGTTGAAATTAAATCCGTGGCAAGGGAACCGGGGGAGAGGACAAAGATCTCGGTATATTCCAAAGAGGAAAAAGTCGATCCTGTCGGGGCTTGCGTAGGAATGCGTGGGTCGCGGGTAAGGGATATAGTAAAAGAACTGCAGGGTGAAAGGATCGATATAGTCAGATGGGACCCTGATATCCGACAGTATGCTAAGGCGGCTGTCAGCCCCGCCGAGATATCGCAAATGATGATCTCCCGTGAAAAAAATACGATAACAATAGTTGTGCCGCAGGATCAGTTGTCCCTTCTTATCGGGAAAAAAGGCAGGAATATAAGATTGGCTTCCAGACTTTTAGGGTGGGAGCTTGTGGCTGAGACCTATGAGGAAGAATGGGTTATACCTATATCCGAATTACCGGGCCTTAGTGAAAAGGCCATAAAAATACTTGAGGCGGCCGGGTTCGATAATGTGGAAAAAATACATCAGGCCGGTGTCGAAGGAATGGTTGAACTGGAAGGCATCGGGGAAAAAACAGCGGAAAAAATAATACGCCTGTGCGAGGAAGTTATTGCGCAGGCAGAAGCGCAGGAACTGCAGGAAAAATCCAAAAGCGGGAACAAGCCTGCTTTAATAGCGAAAGAGGATGATGACGGGGAAACCAGTGGATCCGAAGAACGCGTAGTAACCGAAGAAGATATGCCGGAAGAGAGTGACGAGCCGCGTGAAGAGGAATAAACTTGACGTGTTTAAACGGGGTCATTATCATGTGTCGAATCTAAAAAATATGGGGCGGGAGTTTTATGGCGATTAAATTATCTGATTTATCCAGGGAATTGAAGGTTTCAAACGAAGATATAATGGATCAGCTTCAGCGGTTGTATGTCGATTTCGAGAATGAAGATAGCGACATAGACGATAAAATCGCAGGGCTGCTCCGGCTTAAGTTCGGAGCTGTTGAAGAACCTAAAGCCAAAGCCAAAAAACAGAAAAAAACCGCGGAAACGGAAGACACAAAACCGAAAACGAAAAAGGCGTCAAAAAAAGAAAAGGGTGAGGCAGAAGAGAAAGACACTGGGAAAAAGGGAAAAGTAAAAAAAAACTAGAACCACTAAGAAAAACGCGGAAATTCCCGAAGCCGAAGTTAAAACCGCGGAAGAGAAAAAAGAGAAAACTTCTGGTGCAGAGCCCCTGACGGCTGAAGGAACGGTTATCAGCAAAGGGAAAACAAAACTACCTGCTGCAGATATAAAAAATGTCCAGGAAAGCCCGGGGCCTATCAGAATAGTAAAAAGGGCGTCGCAGATCGAGATCGAAAAAGAACAGGAAGAAAGAGAACTGAAAGAAAAGAAACTTAAGGAAGAGAAGGTACAGCTGGCACATATTGAACCTAAGCAGGCTATCAATAATGTGAGAAAAGATAAAACCGTACTGGTCGGCGTAGAAGATCTTATAGATAAAAAAGCGGTTGGTAAGGTTAAAAAGGCGCCGAAAGTAAGCCAGATGATAAAAAAAGTGAGAAAGACTATTTCTGTTTCTTCCTCTTTGCCCGGTAGAGAAACAGCGAGAGAGATAACCGCTCCGCTTCCGTCCACGGCGGAAAGAAAAAACCCGAAAAAAATACAGGTTCAGGTGCCTGTCAATATAAGAAATCTGGCCCCGAGAATAAATAAAAAACCGAATGAACTTATAAGTTATGTTATGTCGAGAGGCCTTATGGTAAATATTAATCAGGATCTGGAGGAGGACATAGTACGTGAAATAATGACGTATTTCGGATATGAACTGGACGTTCCCAAGACAGTTGAAACTATTGAAAAGGAACTCATCTCGGAACAGCAGGAAGAAGATAAAATATCCATGGAAGTAAGAGCCCCTGTCGTGACATTTATGGGGCATGTCGACCATGGCAAAACATCCCTGCTTGACTATATACGCAATACAATGGTTACGAAAGGAGAAAAAGGCGGCATAACCCAGCACATAGGGGCATATAAGATAGATACCCCGAAGGGTTCTGTCACATTTCTGGATACACCGGGACATGAGGCTTTTACCGCGATGAGGGCGCGCGGGGCGAACGTGACGGATGTTGTCGTACTTGTAGTCGCCGCGGATGACGGAGTCATGCCTCAGACGAAAGAGGCTATGGACCATGCCCGTGCGGCCGGAGTGCCTATTGTAGTAGCTATTAATAAATGTGATCTGCCGGACGCCAACCCGGAGAGGGTAAAGAGGGAACTCCAGAGGGAGGACCTTGCCCCGGAAGAATGGGGTGGTAAAACAGTTATGGTCGAAGTATCCGCCAAGACGGGTGAAGGTGTAGATGCCCTTATGGATATGCTTATGCTTGAATCGGAACTTCTTGAATTAAAAGCGAACACTAAAATCAGGGCGCGTGGAATTGTTATTGAAAGCAAAAAAACACCGGGACAGGGAGTTGTCGTGACTCTGCTCGTTCAAAATGGAACATTGCGGCCCGGTGATGTGGTTTTATGCGGGCCTTATTTCGGAAAAGTAAAGGCAATGCTGAATGAGCTTGGTGATCGGGTAAGCGAAGCGCTTCCGGCTACTCCGGTAGAAGTACTGGGGCTACAGGGGGTGCCTGAGGCGGGAGAAGAGTTTTTTGTCGTAAAAGACGAAAAGAAAGCCAAAACATTAGCAACTTTGAAGCAGGGCGAGCGGAGACAGAAGAATATGGCGGTAAACAAGAGGATCTCTCTCGAGGAATTTCACAGCCTCATGATGCAGGGAGAAGTCAAAGAATTGAAAATGGTACTCAAAGCGGATGTTCAGGGGTCAATAGAAGCGATTGAACATTCACTGCAGGAGTTGGAAACAAAAGAAGTCAAAGTAACTATTATCCATTCCGCTGTAGGTAATATCAATGAATCGGACGTTATGCTTGCCATGGTCTCAAATGCCATTGTCATAGGTTTTCATGTGAAAATAGATACGAAGGCAGAGGAAATAGCAAAGCGCGAAGAAGTCGATGTCCATCTTTACGATATAATATATGAAGTCATAGCTGATATTAAGGCCGGAATGGAAGGCCTTCTGGAACCTGAAGAAAAGGAAGTATACCAGGGTTCCGCGAAAGTTCTGGAAGTCTTTTCGGCTTCCAAAATAGGTAAAGTGGCGGGCTGTTCTGTAATAAAAGGGACTATACACAGGAAAGACAGGATCAGGGTCAAAAGAGGAGAGGAAATAGTTTTTCAGGGCGAGATCAACGCTCTTAAAAGATTTAAGGATGACGTTAAAGACGTGAAGGAAGGTTTTGAGTGCGGTATTTCCGCGAAAGGTTTTAACGATATACATAAAAACGACATACTGGAAGCTTATGTGATCGAAAAAATCGCCAGGCGTTTAAGCAGCACATAGAGCGCGGACCGGTACATACTGATCGACGGGGTAATACATGGAAAAGAAAAAACATATACTTAGCGGGATGAGGCCTACGGGGCCTTTGCATTTAGGGCATCTCGCGGGTGCCCTGAAAAACTGGGTCAGGCTGCAGGATGAATATGAGTGCTATTTCATGGTAGCTGACTGGCATGCTTTAATGAGTGAATATGAAAACCCGTCTAATATAAAAAAGAATAGTTTCGAAATGGTAAGGGACTGGGTGGCGTGCGGTATAGATCCGGAAAAAAGCGTTATCTTTATCCAGAATATGGTGCCGGAACATCTGGAGTTAGCCATGGTTTTTTCATTGTTGACGCCTCTTGGATGGCTTGAGAGATGCACCACATATAAAGAACAGCTTAGAGAGATCAAGGGCAGGATGATAGCGACCTATGGGTTCCTGGGGTACCCGGTCCTGCAGGCGGCTGATATAGCCCTTTATAACGCGCACCTTGTGCCGGTCGGGTATGACCAGCTTCCTCATCTGGAACTTACGAGGGAAATTATCCGCCGGTTTCAAACGCTGTATAAACGTGAGATATTCCCGGAACCGGAACCGATGCTTACGGAAGTTTCAAAACTGGTGGGCCTGGATAACCGGAAAATGTCGAAAAGCTATGGAAATTTTATAGCTCTTTCGGATACACCGGAGGCCGTTAATAAAAAAGTTTACAGTATGTATACGGATCCGGACAGGATAAGGGCGGATATCCCCGGTAAAGTTAAAGGCAATCCGGTGTTTATTTACCATGATTTATTTAACCCGGACAAAGAAGAAGTAGAAGACCTGAAGAAACGTTACCGTGAAGGAAATGTCGGGGACGTGGAAGTTAAAAAGAAACTCGCGCTGGCGATCAATAATTTTCTCGCTCCTATCAGAGAAAGAAGAGAAAACCTTTCAGACGATGAAGTCCATAGAATAATACGGGAAGGCGCGGAGAAGGCGGGAAGATCCGCCCGGCGTACAATGGCAAAAGTTAAAAAATGCCTTCATCAGGTTGTTGAATAGGTGAAGATGAACTGAAATATGGAGAAAAACGGATACATACATTATCCCCTCCGGCGTTCAGGATTTATTATAAGATGTCATATAAAGTAAAACTTAATATTTTTGAAGGACCGCTGGACCTTTTGCTGTTTCTCATAAAAAAGGAAAAGATAGATATATACGATATCCCTATCGCCAGGATCACTCGGCAGTATCTCGAATACATGGAAATAATGCAGCTTTTGGATCTGGAAATAGCAGGTGAATTCCTGGTTATGGCCGCGACTTTGATGCACATAAAGAGCAAGATGCTTCTTCCTCAGGAAGAAGGCTTTGCCGAAGAGGAAGAAGAAGAGGACCCCCGGGATGAACTGGTAAGAAGGCTTCTTGAATATAAGAAATACAAGGAGGCGGCATCCCGGCTTCATGAAATGCATGACCGCTGCAAGGATGTTTTTATCAGAAAAGGTTCGGGTGCCCGGGAAAAGATCGTATCCGCGGACGGGACGGAATACCTTGAAGCCAGTTTATTTGACCTGATCACTGCCCTGAGAAATATTTTAAAAAGAGTCCCGAAAGAGACTTTCCACAAAGTGATCAGAAATGAATTCACTGTCAGCGATAAGATCCATGAGATCTTGCACGCCCTGTCCAGGCAGAATAAAGTTTATTTTTCATCTTTATTCCGCAAGGCGAGGAATAAGAATGAAGTTATAGTTATTTTTCTCGCGGTGCTGGAGCTTATGAAGATGCGGGAGATTATGACAGTGCAGAGAGATTCTTTCAGCGAGATTGAGATAATCCGAAATACGGAAGATGCTGAGAACAATGCCTGAGGCCGTATATTTTTTTATAAAACAAGGGTAGCATATGGAAAATGTGGAAAGGATAAAAGTAATAATAGAAGCTTTGCTTATTGTGTCCGAAGAGGGTATAAGCAGAGAGGAATTCAGAAGCATTATTACGGATTCCGATGGTAAAGACATCGAGCAGGCTTTAACACTGCTGAAAGAAGAATACGCTTCGGATAAAAGGGCTTTTAATATAGCGGAAATAGCGGGGAAATGCAGAATAGTGACAAAGCCTGAATTTGTTCCGTGGATAAATAATCTTTATCAGCGCGATAATGAAAAACTTTCCGGGCCGTCACTGGAAACCCTTGCTATCCTTGCGTATAAACAGCCGGCTACAAGGGCGGAAATCGAAAGTGTCCGGGGAGTCAACGTCGGGGGTGTGATCAAAACACTGCTGGAAAAAGAGATGATCGAGATACGCGGGAGAAAAGATGTGATCGGAAGGCCCTTGCTTTATGGAACAACAGAGAAGTTCCTGGAATTTTTCGGGTTGAATTCTCTTGATGACCTGCCGGGTCTCCGGGAGTTCAGCGAGGACGACCTGGATTTTAATAAAACACAGCTTCAGGCGAAAAATGCGCGGGAAGAAAGCGCGGAGAACACAGACAGTGTTAACCAGATGAAGAGAGAAGGTCACGCGCTGGAATATGACGGAGGGGATACGGGGGGAAACGCCCCGGGACAGGAAACTGATGAACAAACGCATGAGCCCTCCGGCGCCTACCTGCCGGAAGGAAGCCAGGAAGAACATGGAGCGGAGATCAGACGGGAAACGCCGTATGAACGCGAAACGGAAATAACGGCGTGTGGCAATGAAGACGGCGGTGATCAAGACAATAAAGGAGTAGCTGATAATGAAGATGAAGAAGTTATCGGATTTGAGAAATCAGATCGATAAAATAGACTCCCGGCTTTTGGATCTTTTGAATGAACGGGCGGGAATAAGCTGTGAAATAGGGGAAATAAAAAAAAATAGAAAACAGCCTGTATACAGTCCTGATAGGGAGAGCCAGGTGTATGCGACTGTAGCGAAAAAAAATAAAGGGCCGCTTTCCGAAGCTTCGGTAAAGGCCATATACCGTGAAATAATGTCAGGGTGTATTTCTCTTGAGATGCCTCTTAAGGTCGCGTATTTCGGCCCGGAGCTGACTTTTACTCATCAGGCTTCACTGAAAAAATTCGGAGCGAGCGTTACATACATTTCGTGCGACACTATTCCCGGGGTATTCCGTGAAGTGGAAAAAGGGAACGCGGATTATGGCGTAGTCCCTATAGAAAATTCTACTGAAGGGGCTGTGAACCATACTCTTGATATGTTTGTCGATTCTCCGGTTATGATCTGTTCCGAGATCTTTTGCCCTATACACCACAGCCTGCTTTGCGTTAAGGATAACATGAAGTCGGTTAAACGCGTTTACTCACATCCGCAGGTTTTTTCGCAATGCAGAGGATGGCTCGAAAAGAACCTGCCTCAGGCCAGGCTGTGTGATGCCGCTTCGACCGCTAAAGCCGCAGAGATAGCTTTTTCACACGGAGATTCGGCCTGTATCGCGAGCGAAATGGCGGCTGAAAAATATGGCCTGAAGATTCTCGCCAGATCCATTGAAGATAGAAGCACCAACACGACAAGGTTTCTTGTCATAGGGAAACAGCTGAGCGGTATTTCCGGCAGGGATAAGACGTCGATCATGTTTTCCGTGAAGGATAGGCCGGGCGTTCTGCATGACATGTTAAGCTCCTTTAAGAACAAGGGGATAAACCTGACCAAGATAGAGTCAAGGCCGTCAAAAGAGAAAATGTGGAAGTATTATTTCTTTGTCGATATGGAAGGCCATTGCGAGAGCCCGAAACTTAAAAGAGCGTTGGCGGAGCTGGAAAAAAAATGCCATTTTGTAAAGATACTCGGGGCTTACCCGAAAGGATAACGGTTGTTACCCGGCGTGATGAAAAAGGGGGATAAAAATGGGCAGGCCATGGAGAAAAATAATAGATGAAATAAAGCCATATAAACCCGGTAAACCTATCGAAGAAGTAAAGAGGGAACTGGGGTTGGATAAGGTTGTTAAACTGGCTTCGAATGAGAACCCTATGCCGCCTTCCGGGAAAGTCATGGATTCGATAATTAAAGCGGCAGGGAGTGTGAACAGATATCCTGACGGAGGATGTTTTTATCTTAGAGAAGCTTTAAGCGATAAACTTTCTGTGCCTCAGGACAGTATCGTGTTCGGCAATGGTTCGGATGAAGTTATACTTATTTCACTGAAAGCGTTTATCGAACCGGGGGATGAGGTTGTCGTTGCTGACCCTACTTTTCTTATTTATCATATCGCGTCAATGTAGGTGCTTGGGGCTTATTCATCAGATAAAACCAAGTAATCTGTCTTCCAGTATTTTTGTTCCCAAATTCCCCGGTGCACCGAGGCTGACATTATTGGCTTTATCTGGCTTAAACTCCATCGAAACATCGTTTATATT
>JBDRAX010000036.1:0-12254 GCA_043823375.1 Candidatus Omnitrophota bacterium
TTTCAGCTTCCTCTCTATTATTATTTCGAAAAGAAGAAATTTGAGCGGGATACCGTTACAGCGGCGCTTTATAACCTGCGTAATCTACAGCTTAAAAAATATCCCGATGACAGGACTGACATAAATACATCCATGGAGATATGCTTTAAAGGGCTTGATTTTCTTCTATGTGAAATTACGGACGTTAACAAGCCCTTTCTGCCGGATACGGGAAATGAAGCCAATTGCGTTAATTGCCCGTTTAAATTGATGTGCCGGTAGCGTGTTGCCGTATCGGGGGAACAGGCGGACTTTTCGCGCGATGCGAATTACAATTTTCAATGGAGGATAATCATGAAAAAAAAATTCATTTCTGAAATGCAGGTTAATGAAAAGGTCGATTCCGTTTTTATCCTTCGCAAAAAAAACCTTAAACTTACGAAGTATGATAAGCCCTATCTGGAGTTGTCCCTGCAGGATAAAACCGGCAGGATCGAGGGGCGTTTATGGGATAATGCCGATAAATTTAACGATTCCGTTGAAACCGGTGACGCGGTGCGGGTCCAGGGGGCCGTCGATAAATTCAAAGAAGAAAAACAGCTTAAGGTCGATTTTATCGAAAAAGCCGATGACCGGTCATTCCGCTATGAGGATATGGTGAGGGTGGTGGAAAACCGGGAAGGGCTCTATACGCGGATAAAAGGGTATCTTGACAACCTGAAAAATCCATGGATAAAAAAACTGGCAAAATCGTATACTGATGATGAGGATCTGATCGGCCTTTTTATGGATGGCCTTGGCGGGAAAAGCTGGCATAACGCTTATATTGGCGGATTGATGGAACATACGTATGAAGTAATGTTCATAGCTGACCAGGTGTGCGTTCTTTATCCTGAAGCCGACCGTGACATTACTCTTCTTGGTTCATTCATACATGACATTGGCAAGGTGTATGAACTTGATTCGCGGAATCTTGAATATACGATCGCGGGAGGCCTTCTCGGGCATATTCCCATAGGGCACAGGATCCTGATCGAAAAAATAAAAAGTATACCGGCTTTTCCGGAAGATCTCAGTATGCGGATCGAACATATAATCCTCAGCCATCACGGTGAATACGAACAGCAGTCTCCGGTCCTGCCGAAAACTCTTGAGGCGACGATCGTATATCAGACGGACGAGCTTGTGTCTCAGACAAACGCCATTAAGGAGATCCAGTTGACACAGGCGGAAGAGGGTAAAGCCTGGAGTAATTTCGTCGCGATCAAAAATCGTAAGTATTATATCCGGAGTGTTCGTGAGGAAAGCTGGACGGAGCAGGATCCCGGTAAGAGCGGCAATATCCGGACGGAAGAGACGCGGCAGGATGCCGAGGATGAAAAAACTGAAATCCCGCCGGAAAAAGATCTGTTCTCGAAGTGACGTTATCACGCGTATCATACATAAACAGGGGGATGCCGGGAAACGGCCTTTTATCATGGAACGGGAAGAGTTCGAAAAACTTGTTATGAAAGCGCTGGAAGACCTGCCGCGGGCGTTTAAAGACTGCCTTGAAAATGTGGATGTCGTTATCGAGGACATGCCGTCATATGAACAGGCAAAGGCTGTTAATGCCTCGCACCGGAGGATGGTTTTAGGATTGTATCAGGGTGTGCCTCTTTCCAGAAGAAGCCATTATTACGGGATGGTAATGCCGGATAAAATTTCCATTTTCAAAAAGAACATTGAGAAAGTGTGTTCGTCAAAAAAAGAGATCGTGAGGCTTGTAACTCACACGGTGCAGCATGAACTCGCGCATCATTTCGGCATATCCGACCAGAGGCTAAAGGACCTGGGTATCTATTGAACTTTAAATGTTTCCGTTCGTAGTAGTTTCGGTTACCTTCAGGGCCTCTTGGTTATCATCGGCGGGCGCGGCGCCGGGGGCCTTAACTTTCTCCGAAGCATACAGCATAAGATTATCGATATATACAGGGCCCGAGTAAGGCGTCTTGGTCGATTCGAGCCTCACCGATATTTTTCTGACATCCGATTTGAACTGGTCGTTTATCTTGAGCGTTTTGCAGTCATTGCTCCAGTCCGTGCTGTTTTCGGTAAGATCCGCCGTGACTATGGTCCATTGGCCCGGTTTTAAACGTGTTCCGCGCGTCATCTCGACAAATTTCCAGTCATTGTCGACTGTAAGGATAAGTTTGCCCCGCAGTCCTATCTCGGGGGCGTCTTTCGGCAGATAAATATCAACGGAAATTTTTCCGTACGGCGTGATGTCAAGGTAATGCTCTATCTCCGCCAGCGCCGCGGCCCATTTCGCGCCGGGAAATTCCACGTAGAGTCCTATGCTGCCGTTACCGCTGCTTGAAACAGCTTCGGTTCTTTCAAGCGTGCGCGCGACGTGGTCTTCCTTGTCGAAAGCCCAAGCGGGTATTTCCCAACCGTCGTTATCTCTTTCAAAATCATAAACGGTTATGCCGTTCTCCAGGTTCCTTTCAGGCAAAGTCGTTTCCTCTTTATAACGCGGAGCGGAAACCGAGGGAATAATCCGCAGGCTTTTCTTCGCGCCCGTATCATTATCTTCGGAGACAGATATCGCGGCGGTATCCGCCGGCTTAACATTGAACGTAAAAACTATTCTGTTGTATTTCAGGAAAAGAGCGGCGGAAAGGCCAAGTACGACTGCCGCGGCCGCGAAACAAATGAATACAGTTTTAAGATTTTTTCCGCTTGTCTGTTTGCCCGGCTTTTCCGGTTTTTCTTGCGTGTGTTCGTGTTCTTTTTTGAGAGTATGCGGGAAAACGGCCGTGCCGAAATAAGTCTTAGACAGTTCAATATCGATCTGGTCTTTTACTCTTTGTTTTTCCATTTTCATTACGCCTTTTGGTTAGGGTTATGTTTTATATGGATTTTACGGATGACTGATTTTGAGTTTATCTGAAAGTTATTGAAAATGCAAAAAATATGAAGCCGCGTAAAAATATGTAAAGTAAATTCAGCCGGCGCGGGTAAAACGATCTCCCGGATATTTTTATCCGGATGTTTTTTTGTCGTGAGCACGCGTAAAATTTTTTCCGGAAAGAATGTAAAAAATTTGCAAAAAGTTAGGAGTATGATATACTAAGAGAAAATCTAACACTAGATATAAGATACTGTCATGTTCTTTACCACAAAATGTATGAGGAGGGATATGAAGATAATATCTATTGCAAACCAAAAAGGTGGCTGCGGAAAAACTACTCTGGCAGTAAATGTAGCTGCCGCACTGGCAAGGATGGGTAACGAAACCCTGTTGATCGATCTTGATCCTCAAGCTCATGCGACTTTCGCGCTCGGTTATGCGGAAAAATCTTCTGAAAGGAAAACCTCATATGATATCTTTCGCGCGCACTTTGACAGTTCTGATGTCCCATACGACGAACTTATAATCGCGGACCGGGAAAAATTTTCTCTTATTCCGGCAAATATGATGCTGAGCGCGGCGGAAATCAATCTTGGAGGCGTTAACGGCGCCGCGGCGATCCTTCATAAGACATTATCCAACTCCGCTTTTGAAAAATATTCATACGTAATAATTGATTCACCTCCGAGTTTCGGTTTTCTGACTCTGAATTCCATGTATGCCGCGGATATGATACTTGTCCCGGTTGATTTGAGCTATTTTTCCTTTAACGGCATTAACAGCGTTTACAGGGTGACCAGCCTTCTTAACTCGGAAACAGACCGGATCCCTTCCGTGTTTTTTGTCATGAATATTTACGACCAGAGGTCTAATTTCGCGAGGCAGTTCGAACTGGACGCGAAAAAGAAGCTCGGGTCATTTCTCCTGCCTACAAAAATACGTTCATGCGTGCGTTTGAGAGAAGTCGCTAAAGAGGGTAAAACAATTTTTGAGTATGACCCGAAATGTTCGGCGGCTCTTGATTTTTACAATATTACCAGCGACATTCTCAACGCGGATGACAGGGATTTCAGGGAGACAATTAAGGAATTCCTTCTGCACGCGCCTCAGGCGGGATCTGTTTATGTCCTGGGAGATTTCAATGACTGGAAGAAAACGGAAGCCAGCCGTTTAAATAAACTTGAGAACGGGCAGTGGTCGGCGCATTTCACTCTGAGCAAGGGGCGGTATAAATATAAATTCGTGGTGGATGACACGTGGATACATGATCCGCATAATCATGAAACTGAAGTGAATGAGTACGGTTCCATAGATTCCGTTATAACCGTTTAAGAGGACAGGCGATAAACGCGCCATATGGCATAAAGCCCGGGGGATAGAAAATCCGGGCTTTATTTTTTTATGATATTTTTTGCTTGAATAATATCCCGATATATTGTCTAATATTACAAAAATGTTTCGCTTAACACCTATTAATATTAAATAACGAAAGGAACGAAGATGTCACAGGCGATCGTATATCCAAAAAATAAAGAGAATATAGTCGTAAGATACCCGGGGAACCCGATCCTTACAAAGAAAGATATTCCCGCGGCGGCCAAGGGTGTTTATAACTCGGGCTGTATAAAGATGTCTAAAGACAGGTATGTAATGTTGTGCCGCGTTGAAACTCCGTCGATGAAACAGTTGATATGGCCCGCGGATTCACAGGATGGTATTAATTTTAAACTCCGGAACGCCCCGATACAAATGCCGGATACTGATGACTTTAAGGAGTATACGGCGGGGATGAATTATGACCCGCGCGTAACGGAGATTGACGGGAAATATTATGTTGTATTCGCTTGCCACAGCGGACATTCCTGCCGTCTCGGGCTTATGGAGTCTCCGGACATGAAAGAGTTTAAATGGAAAGGGTTCATTTCCGAAACCGATAACCGCAACGGCGTGCTCTTCCCTGAAAAGATCAACGGTTTTTATTGCAGGCTTGACAGGCCTAATACCGGAGACGGGCAGGGATATATGTGGGTGTCATATTCTCCGGACCTGATACACTGGGGGCAGTCAAAAGCGGTTGCGCGTGTGCAGGATGAATGGGGATGGAAAAAGAACGGCCCGGGGGCTGTTCCGATAAGAACGGAGAAGGGCTGGCTGGTTATTTATCACGCTGTGAATGTGCAGTGCGCGGCTCAGTATGTTTATCATTTAGGAGTTATGCTTCTCGACCTTAAAGATCCTTCAAAAATCGTTGCCAGAGCGAAAGCGCCTATACTTTCTCCCGTTATGGATTATGAACTTAACGGACTTACTTATGCCGTGGTTTTTACCTGCGGAGCGGTCAAGGAAGATGACGGGGAAGTTAAGATCTATTACGGCGGAGCTGATACGGTGCAGTGTCTGGCTACGGCAAAACTTGATGATTTGATCGATGCGTGTTTTAACAGGTAAGAACGAATAACAACACAGGGCCAGCCCCGGGCGTTATGTAATAAACCGCGGAAGCGCGTGAATAATACATAATGACGGGGGTGGCTTTTTTTTTTTGATCCGATATGAAAAAAATAACTTTAGATCTGCATGATATTTATAATAAACACCATGACATTGAAAAAGCTCTTATGGGCGTAATGGAAGAAGCCAGGGCTACAAAGACAAAAATCGTGGAGATAATTCCGGGTAAAGGGTCCGGCCAGCTTAAAAAACGCGTGTTGAAGTTTCTGGAGCGGAACAGAAGCCTTTATCACAGGGTCGACAAAGACTCCAGTAACTGGGGAAGATTATTTGTCAGGTTTAAATGATCCGGCTGATAAAAGCCCTGTACCGCGTGGGTGAAGCGGAAGCCAGGCGGATTATCATATTTCGGATGAGACGGGAGGTGAAAAATTGGCCCGAAAGATCAGAGAGACCTGGGCCTCGCGCCTGGGTGTTATAATGGCTGTATCTGGTTCCGCCGTCGGGTTGGGGAATTTTCTCCGGTTTCCGGTACAGGCCGCGAAAAACGGCGGCGGCGCGTTCATGATACCATATTTTGTGGCGTTATTGCTTGTGGGAATACCTCTTATGTGGATCGAATGGTCCATAGGACGTTACGGTGGAGGATTTGAGCATTCAACCGCTCCGGGTGTTTTTCACAGCCTGTGGGAGAAGAACAGGTTCATTAAATATTTCGGAGTCATAGGTATTTTTGGCCCGCTGGTAATAATGATCTATTATACCTATATCGAATCCTGGACTCTTGCGTATAGTTTTTTTTCTCTTGTTCAAAAATATTCCGGCATAATGGACCAGGCTTCAATGCAGTCGTTTTTAAGGGGATTTCAGGGGCTTGAAAAGAATCAGTATTTTACAAGCGTAACTCCCGCGTATGTTTTTTTCCTCATCACATTCGCTATAAATATTATAGTCCTGCGGCACGGTATACGCGGCGGTATCGAAAAATTCTGCCGTTTCGCCATGCCGACGCTCTTTATTTTCGGATTTATCCTCGCTGTACGTGTACTGACTCTCGGTACGCCGGACCTGGCTAAACCGGAATGGAACATAAGCGGCGGTTTGGGATATCTGTGGAATCCCGATTTTTCGCAGCTTAAAAACGCGAGGGTCTGGCTGGCGGCTACGGGGCAGATCTTCTTTACGCTGAGTGTGGGTATAGGCGTCATTCTGACATACGCGAGTTATCTGAAAAAAGGTGATGACGTGGCGTTATCCGGTCTTACGGCGGTTAGCATGAATGAAGTATCGGAAATAGTGCTTGGCGGGAGTATTATTATCCCCGCGGCTTTTGTTTTTTTCGGCCCCGCAGCTATTGGGGATATAGCGAATTCTGGAGGTTTTAACCTCGGATTCGTTACGATGCCGCTTATTTTCGGTAAGATGCCTTTTTCGGAAATTTTCGGTTTTTTGTGGTTCGGCCTTTTATTTCTTGCCGGGATTACTTCTTCTGTTTCTCTTGCTCAGCCCGCGATAGCTTTCCTTGAAGATGAATTCAATATCTCACGTTCCCGGTCAGTGGCTGTTTTCGGCGCTATCACTTTTGTCCTCTGTAATGCCGTAATATTCTTTTTTGGAAAGGGTGTGGTGGATGAACTGGATTTCTGGGGCGGTACTTTCTGCCTGGTCCTTTTTGCCACGATTGAAGTTATACTCTTCGGGTGGATATTCGGTATCAACAGAGCCTGGGAAGAAGTACATCATGGGGCGGATATGAAAATACCGCCGATATATAAAGGTATAATCAAATATGTCACCCCGCTTTTTTTACTCGCCGTATTAACTGCCTGGTTTTTTCAGGAGTGGCTTCCCGTTATACGCATGGATAATGTTCCTGATCAGGATAAAGGATGTATCATGGTTACAAGGGCGGGGCTCTGTCTTTTGTTCCTTGTTCTGGCCACATTAGTTAAAATAGCCTGGAGGAGGAGAAAAATAAGGGGGAAGAACGTATGAACTTTTTCGGGTGGCTTTTTCTCTCTGTTTCCTGGATATTGATTCTATCCCTTGCATGTTTCTGTTTTGTGAGGATTTTCATGAAAAAAGAGCTGGATTGATCCCGTTATGGCGCAAATAAGGACATTTTGAAGAAAAGTATAAGCGCTGTCTTTGATGTGTTATAAAAATGGCATATTTTTTTGCATTTCGTGGTAACATAAGCTATTATATTATTGTTAGAAACTAATATAAATATAACTATAATATAAGCGGTACTTTTTCATAAGCACAAAAAGGAGGCACACATGGAAAAAGATGTTGCTGTATTCGAAAAAAATAAATATCAGGATGTCAAAATCCGTATTTCAGAATATCAGGGGAATGATGTAATAGACATAAGAATATGGACACAGCCTCCTCAGGGAGAAGAAAAGGTCCCTACTGGGAAAGGCATTAATATCAATGTAAGGCTGTTTCATAAATTGAAAGAAGCGATCGACAAACTCGAACAGGAGTTGAAACAGGCTAATCTCCTTTAGTTCTAATATCAACCGGCGGATCTTAAGCCCGTGAGTTATAAAAAAAAAGTGTCGGAGGGATAATATATGCACCATCAGGAAAAAAGGCGTTTTATAAGGCATTTACTTGTCAATCCTCTTGAATTTCAGGTATCGGAAGAACAGGAATTCATGAAGACGGAAACTGTGGATGTGAGCGAGGGCGGGCTTATGTTCATGTCTAAATGCGAGGTCCCCGGCGGCACTTTTATAAAAATTCAGATGCCGTTATACGGCAAGGTTTTTAAAATAAACGCGAAAGTCGAACATGTTGAAAAAGATGATTCTACCGGGTTAAATAAAGTGGGCGTGTCTTTTCTTACGTACGCCGACGCGTTCAAGGTGAAACTTATAGAACAGATCTACCTGATCGAGGAATACCGCGTTTTGCGTTCACTGCAGATGGGAAAAGACATGACTATCCAGGAAGCTTCGAAAGAATGGATAAAAAGATATTCAGAAAGATTTCAGAAATTATACTGGTAATTTTAGCCCCTCAGATTGAAAAGAACTTTATCCAATAGTTTTATTCCTTTTCTATTCACTTTTTGTTTCTTGATGTTTTAATGTCCCTTCGTAAAACTCTGTCTTTTCTAACAATGTTAAAAAAAACAGTATTTGACTTTTTTCTGATCTGGAGTGTACTCAGGCCTTATATCTACAAACAGTTATGCTTTCTCACTACGACTGTTTGTGAGAAATGCGGGTTAGTAATTTTTTTTAAAAAGTCGGTATCTGAAAACAAAAAGACAAAATTGGTAATATAATTGACAAAAGATCATGTCTGATGTATACTTTTTCATAACAGTGGTAAAAAGTGGAGGGAAGTGGAGTGTTCTACGGAGAATATTTTCATACGCTTGATAAAAAAAATCGTCTGATCATTCCTTCAAGATTCCGGGAAGCTATCCAGGAAAAAGGGATTGAGAAGCTTTTCGTTACCAGAGGCCTTGATCAGTGCCTTTTTGTTTTTTCCGAGGATGAATGGAAAACACAGGAAAATAAATTCAGCGCCATGCCCTTTACCCGCGGGGAAGTCCGTAAATTCAAGAGGTTATTTTTTTCCGGGGCTGTTGAGAGCGTACCGGATAAACAGTGGAGGATATTGGTCCCGGATTATCTGAAAGAGTACGCGGGGCTCAATAAAGAGGTAATGGTAGTCGGTGTTTCGGATCGTATGGAAATATGGGATAAAAATAAATGGGATGATTTTTATAAAAGTTCAAAAGAAAACTTTGAGGAAATAGCTGAAAAACTCATGGATTTTTAGGCTATTTTTAAAGGAAGGAGGCGGACATGTACAGAAGATGCGCGGTCAAATTCCATAAAAAACAGGTTGAATTCATTAACTGCATTAATATGGTGGAACGGATAAAAAAAGCGAGAGCGTTACCGTCGGGGATAGATCATCTTGGAGTGAAACGCTATACGGTTTCTTCGAGCGATCTCGGCAAAAAAACATATATTACGCTGAAAGATTCATTTTGAAATTGTATATTGTAAAGCTATGTAAAGTTCCGCGCTGAACCGATTCGATTATGGAGGAATTATGCTGGGGAAAAAAAAGATATCGGACCCTCTGAGGAAAAAGTACATACAGCCATGTGAAATTGGAGGCTCTCTTTATGTGAAGAGAACCGGAGAAAAAGATGTAAGGAGGACTCTGGACACAATGAGGCCGGAGAAAGAAGATATACTATCCTCATATACGAGGTTTTACCGGTCTCAGCTGCAGGAAATGGATAAGATCTTTCACCGGAAAAAGTAGCGAAAACAAGATGACTCTTATTCATCATCCGGTTCTTTTACAGGAAGTGATCGAAGGTCTCGAATTAGCGCCGGGTAAGGTTATTCTTGACGCGACAGCGGGCGGCGGCGGCCATTCCGCTGAAATATTGAAAAAAATATCACCTTCAGGCAAACTTATAGCTGTTGACAGGGACCCCGAGGCGGTCGAAAGGGTTGAAGCCGGGTTGCGTCAGTACAAGGGGTTGACGGTATTAATTAACGACAATTTTAAAAATGTGGAGAAGATCCTGGAAAAAGCCGGCATGAAAAAAATCGACGGAGCGGTATTTGACCTGGGCGTGTCTTCTTTTCAGATAGATGACCCGGAGAGGGGATTCAGTTTCCTGAGAGACGGTGTTCTTGATATGAGGTTCAGCCGCGGGCAGAAAATTTCAGCGAAAGATGTCGTTAACAGGTATGGTAAAGAAGATATAGCGGAAATTATTAAAAAATACGGGGAAGAAAGGCATGCAGGGCTTGTGGCCGGCGCGATATGTTCTTCAAGAAAACTCAAGGTTATAACGACTACAGGCGAGCTCGCGGATATCGTGGTGCGGGCTGTTGGAAGGAAATACCGCGGGCAGAAAATACATCCCGCGGCAAGGACTTTTCAGGCGTTGAGGATCTATGTCAATGAGGAACTGGAAGCTGTAAGTGAAGCTTTGACTAAAACTGTATCCCTGCTCAATCCCGGCGGGAGGATATGCGTGATTTCTTTTCATTCTCTTGAGGACCGTATAGTGAAAAATATTTTCAGGGATTTCAAGAGTAAAGGGGAACTGAAGATAATAACAAAAAAACCTATCTGCCCCTCCGGGGAAGAAGTCAGGTATAATCCGAGGGCAAGGAGCGCTAAACTGCGTGTGGCGGAAAAGGCCGCGGAAAATTTATAAATGGCCGTAACAGCGGTCCCGGGTGGAAAAAATGAGAATATACAGGATAATAGTATTTAGCGTCATTATAACCTTTGTGGCAGTCGGATATGTGCACCAGAGGATAGAAATAGTAAAATCCGGGTATAATCTGCAAAAGAACAGGAAATACCTGTCCTACCTCGTTGACCAGAATTCCAAGTTGATGTATAATCTATCAAAACTGGAATCCCCAAAAAATCTTCTTGCTTCACTTAATGACCAGGAGATTGAGTTTACGAACCGTGGAGTCAGACAGCTCAATATTTACGAGATCGGGCGTCCTGAGGTGATAGACAGCGGCATGGGAGAAGGTATTATCACCAGATTCATGGATCTGTTTACTCTGAGCGCTGAAGCCAGAACCCGTAGATTTGTTGAAAATTAATATTAACACACTACTTGAACCGTATTCAGGTAACTGTCGAGAGGTACTATGTTCAGGGCGCGTCAATATGTCGTTTTTTTCTTCCTTATTTTTCTTTTCGGTCTGCTTTTTCTGCGGTTGTTTTACCTTCAGGTCCTGAGTTTCGACAGGTTTTCGGATATGGCGTCCGGCCAGCATAACCAGATAATCAAGATCGAGCCGCGAAGAGGGACTATTTTTGACCGGTATAAAGAGCCGCTGGCTATTAATCTCGAAATGCCCAGTGTTTATGGTAACCCCAGAGTTATAGAGGAAGGGGATAAAGAAAAAACAGCGGGTATTTTAGCGGAAGTGCTGGATCTGGATAAAGAAGAAGTTTTACAGAGGCTGGAGAAGGATAAGGCTTTTGTCTGGATAAAACGCAAGATAAGCCCCAAAACCGCTGATAAACTGAAAAGTTTTGATTTAAGCGGTGTTTATTTCCTTGAGGAAAGCAAGCGAAACTACCCGAATGATAGTATGGCGTCGCAGATCCTGGGTTTTGTCGGTATGGATAATGAGGGATTGGAGGGGCTGGAACTCATGTTTGACGGCAGGCTCAAGGGCGAGCCGGGGTGGAGGCATCTCATCCGGGATGCCAGGAGAAGGGAAGTCCTTTTGAATGAAAAAGAGTCTATACCGCCGGATAACGGGAATAACATAATCCTGACGATCGATAGTGTCATACAGTATATCGTGGAAGAAGAATTGGAGCGCCTTGTAAATGAATTTAATGCCTCCGGCGCGTCAGCGGTGGTGATGAATCCGTTTACGGGAGAAATACTTGCCCTGGCGAATTACCCGGATTATAACCTCAACGCGTATCAGGACGCTCCCCGGGAATTCATGAAAAATCCTGTTGTTGCGAACGTGTTTGAACCCGGCAGCGTATTCAAGATAGTTACAGCGAGCGCGGCTTTAAATGAAGGGATTATCGGGCTTGAGGATAAGGTCGATTGTGAGAACGGGGAATATAACGTGGGAGGCAGGATCCTGCATGATTATCACAAGTACGGAGTTCTTACGTTTCGTGAATTGATAGTAAAGTCGAGTAATATAGGGACAGTTAAAGTCGCTATGGAACTCGGTGCTGAGAGGGTATACGAATATATTAAAAAGTTCGGGTTCGGAGAAAAGACCGGGGTAGACCTGCCCGGTGAGGTATCCGGCATAAACCGTTCGCCTTCGGTCTGGTCCAGAAGTGACATTACGACTATACCTATGGGGCAGGGTATAGCTGTGACCGCCATGCAGCTTGCCTGCGCGATGAGCGTGATCGCGAACGGAGGGTA
>JBDRAX010000037.1:0-17228 GCA_043823375.1 Candidatus Omnitrophota bacterium
CCTTACCCACAACTCGTCTTTCATTTCCGGAGTCCCGTAATCTATGCTGTTCTTAAAAACATTCTCCCCGACCTTCGCGACCTGTATCTCCTGAATCCTGCCGCCGGGCTGAAAGTCCCTTATCCTCTTATAACCGGTTATGTCAGTGGAAACGGGCCGCACCACATCTCTGGTTTCAAGAAGTTTGTCTATCTCATAAACAACCTTTTTCGCGGTTTCTATCGCTTCCGCCGCGCTCACGCTTTTCCCAAGTTTCTCGGATAAAGTTACAACCGCGGCCTGCACCGCTACTTCAAACCTGTTTTTTCCTTTTGAACAGTATTCGTTCATTACGGCCGAACATTTATTGACATATCTTAACCCGTTAAAATCTCCTTCTTTACCGCTCAATTCTTCTATTAACAGATCACTGGCTGTCTGCGCCATGGCGGGTATAACTCCGCGGTTAACAGCGCCATGCCCGAAAATAGTGTTCAGCACCTTAAAACCCACCATTTTTCTTCCCACATATCCAGGCGGCATTCTGAAATCAGCTCTGCCAGTCTCATAGTGCGCCGCGTAAAAAGCGCTTTTCATTTCCGAATTTTCCGGAGCTATATACCCGTGGACCGTCTTGTAAACATCTATTTCACCGTTATCTGCGCAGTGCGCCATATAAAATTCGTCCGGGCCGTTCTTAAACAGGTAGTCACCCTTCTTTTCCGGAGAATAGTCTGTCATTAATTCCGTCAAAAGCGGTATCAAGAACTCCCTTGAAATACATCCGAATTTATCAAGTTCTACGCAAAGGTCTTTATATAAAGTAAGCCCGGCTATTTCAGGTTCTTTCGAAGCGGCGGTGTCTTTGATCTTACGGAAGAAACTGAACCGCTCGAGTTTTTCAAGATATTTTTTCTTACGCTCCCTCGCTTTGTCCGCGAGGTTTATCATGTCTTCTTCCGCCACAGGCAATACCAGCCCCTGTTCCGAAAAGATCGCGGAACACAAAAGCAATAATACCTGTTTATCGGAATACCCTCGGGAAGAAGACTGGTCCCGCAGATAATCCACAACATTCCTGATCGTATCGGCTTTGCGTTTATCAAGGCCTCCGCCCGCGTTAAAGATCAGATCACTGTTATCATCAAAAACACTTCTCACGGAAAGCAAAACATCTCTAATCTCAGGGCTGTGCGAGGCGATAAACATATGGGATAGAAAGGTATCCATATTTTTCGCGCGCGCGGCGTCAATCTTCATAATGATATTGAAAATATCGTTTATACCGCGCGTGTCAGGCTTGAATTTTTCGTACAGGAACATGATAAAGTCTTCTCTCGTGGCGATATTTTCTTTATCCAGAAGGGACGCGGAGTTCTCCCTGAAAGCATCGAGCGCGGCCTTAAGGAGAAGGCCTTCGCCATTTTTACCCGTTGAGAGTCCGTTCACAAGGCACACAATAAGGTCTTCCACGCACTCATAATCATACGCGAGGATACGTCCGCCTTCATTTTTAGGGATATTTTTCATTTCTTCCTGTATCTTATCCGCTCTTTTATCAACCGCGTCAAAGACTTCATCGCTTAACGCCCTCGCGGCGCCTAAAGGAAGATACGGTATCCGGCATTTCATGGCCTCACAGTCAAGATCCTGCTCCTCGGAAAGGATCTCTTTTATCCTGTTTTTCATAAGATCTTCGCTTGTCCGGGAAGAATCGAACCATACGGCGCATAAATCAAGCGGCGCGTATACCGTCCGTATCCCCGCTATCTGTCTTATCAGGTTTCTTTCCTCCATTGTTGTGCTCTGTTTAATGAGCAGTATCCTGTCATGCCTGAATTTTTCATATATTTTATTCTCAAGTTCAAGCAGTTCTTTCTCAATATGGTATTTGTCGAAATATTCCGGGGAAAAAACAAAACGGAATTCATCCGACCCTGCGCCGGGAATAGTAACATTAAGAGCCTCAAGAGGAATACCTTCCTCCCGCAGTTTAGCCTTAAGCCCTCTTTCCCACTCCCTGGCGGCCTCTCTTGTCATCTCTACCATGATATCCCCGCCCCTCCTGCCCATCATTTCCACTGTCCATCCTATCTTAGGGCTGTCACCTCTTACGATCACCGTACCTTTCTTTATCCAGTCAGGCTCTAAAACCAAGACACTTATTTTATCCGGCCGGGGATAAAAGATCCACGCCGTAATGTTTCCTCTGGGCGGGTTCTGTTTCTGTTCCCAGTCTAATTCCTTTACATCAAGGGCTTTTGTTATATGGAATACCCTGCCGCTCCCGCCGGCCCTGTTATCAGATACGATCATCCCCTGACATTTCTCACCGGAAAAAACTTTTTCAACAAGTATTTTTTCAAGCAGAAAAGCGATATAAGAGTTCTCTCCCTCGACCTCGATCCCCATTCGGTTTAAAATGTCAGGGACGGCGAGATTAGAACATAAAATATCAGTTACACGCGCCTGGAATTCTGTTCCGCGGCCGGCCAAAAGATCGAAATACGGATTCGTGTCAGAAACGCTGTTTTTAAAAGAAGGCTGTATGGAGATATACGCTATACCGCGTTTTTTAAACTCCGCGAGCAGATTTTCCGTATGAAACCCGCCGGTAACCAGTATAGCCGCGCCCCCCGAAAGGACAGCCGCGCCGTCAGGCGTGAACCTCATATTACCAATAAAGGCTTTATCCCTGAGAAAAGAACATTCATAGAACTTTTCCAGACTCTCCCTGTATTCGTCAATGCGGAGGATATTATCGTCAGAAACGATCTCATCATACGCGCCTTCTTCTTTCAGGAAAGACAAATACTGATGGATCCTGAAACCTGTCTTGTTTACCGCGTAATAAGAATATTCATCCCCGGAAAGCGATACATCAAAAAGTTTTTTCATCAACGCGAGGTTCCCTGATAAAAACATGAGCCGTTCTTCTTTTTCGCTACCGCATAAGATCTTCCCGATATTTTCTTCCAGGCTTCTTATTTCTCTTCCGAGGATCGAATTATCAACGGCCTTATACTGTGACAAATACTCCATATACTTTTTCATCTCTGAATATTTATCAAGCCTGATCCCCAGAACCGCCGCTTCGGCTGCCAGTTCTCCGTAAAAAGCGTGCGCGGAAAGTGCTTTTTCCCTGAACTTCAGTATTTCTACGGCAAGTTTTTCCCTGTCCTTTTTTGAGATCCCTGAATACAGCTCCTCAAGGAGGCTGTTTTTCTCGACATCCGCCCTTTTAAAATCTATCCGTTTCTCCCGCTCAATAGTCCCTCTTATCCTGTCGATCTCAGGATACTTTTCAAGGCTGAGCCCGTGTTCCAGGGAAAGCCTGAGCAGAAATTCGATATAACTTCTGAAATCCAGAGACCCGTTCAGATATCCGGATGAAAACGTATCAAATTCCTTCAATTTCTCCGAATACAGCTTAGCCTTAAGATCATTTAAGACCCCCTCGAGGCTTTTCAGATGTTTCCCCGCGGAATTAATGTTTTCGAGAGAATTCCTGTACGCGTCAAGATTTTCCCGGTAAAGCCCCTTATCCTCAACCCCCCATAGAAAAACATCCCTGTCAGAGTTTACGGCAAAATATTCCGCGCCGTTTATCCTGCCCTGCTTCAGAAAATACGCGGCTGTCTTTTCCCGCGGATCCAGGCCTGAAATTTCTTTTAAAACGGATAAATCATAATCTCCGGACCCGCCTTCAAGATTTATAACATCAACTTTATATCTCGATGTTAAATACCCGATAATCTCTGAAATCTTTTTCTGCGCGTTATAATTGCAATGAGCATCCTGTATATGGATCACAGTCCCCCGCGGAGAGCCCGTAAGAGGCGCGAAAGAATCTTTAACACTCCCCAGATCCTCAGGCAGAATGAATTCCGCGGCATTAACTTCCAGCTTGTTATAAGCCCCGGCCCCTTCTTTTTCCGTGCCGCGTGCCATAGAAAAAGCACATGCTGAAAAATCAGGACACAGAGTTTCAAGAATAAAAACCGCTGTAATTAAACTATGTAGAAAAACTTTCTTCATCAATACTCCGGCCTTAGGGCGTAATCTTTCTAAAAGTAAGTTTACAAAAACTATGTGTGTGTACAAAAAAACAGTCTTTTTATTTATATTACTACCATTATACAACAAATCCGCGATTCTGCAATATTATTGTTATAAATGCTTTATCCCGCATTTCTCACAAACAGTCGCACTGAGAAATGCGGGTTAAACCGTATAAAGCGTTTACTATAATACAACTCTTCAGGCCTGTTTCAGAAAAAGGGTTATCCAGCTGACTATTTCCACCAGCAGATTAGTCTCATATTTAGACGCCTCGGGCAGGATTTTTATAACGAACACTTTCCCCTGTTCGTCAAAAAATAAAGATTTATATTCATCTATTGACAGGTTTTCAAGTGAAGGGGCATTCGGTATTCTTTTATAATATTCGTACAGCTTATCAGTATGCATATTCAGATACCTGGCTAAAGCGAAATAAACAATTTCTATAAGCGGCAGATAAAAATCACCTGAAATTTTATCGCTTTTTTCTATACCCGCTATAACAGGTTTCCCTTTTACCTTATCAAACCTGAAAATTTTCTCTTTATCGGTAAAAATAATACTGTTATTCTGATCGCCCTTTTCAAGTTGTCTCAGTATCTGTTCGGTAGTACACCCCTTTACTTCGATATTCTCTATTTCCGGAGATAAAAACTTATTTGTGTACTTGATATTCTCAAACACACGCACAAAAAGTTCTATTTTCTTTTCAAGCTCAGGGCTTGTACCTTTCCACAAACAAGTGTCAAAATAGAGTATGACTTTTTTCTTTTCTTCCCGGGCGGGCCTCCCGGCCTCAAGTTCCGCCGCGGCTTCTTCCATCTGGGACACATCCATTAATCCCTGTTTGAGCCTGGGCATAAGATATTCTATATTGCTCATTATCCTGGCGCTGTCCCATTCCTCATTATTTATGATCTTAAGGCGCGACGGCGTATTTGGCCTTTTTTGCCCGGGCTTTTTTCCCTCAACCCTTTTGATCGGGATTTCCCTGGTCTCTTGAGTAAGGGTGTTCTCCGTTCTGTCAATATGGTCCATTCTTGTTTTCACCCTGTGCAGGATATACCATCTCTGCCAGAAGAAGAAAGTCGAAGTAATTATATTGTAAAACTCCTTATCTTTCCTTTTTATCAGGGTTTTTAAAGCGGTATACGCCTTCTCGTCGATCCACCCGTTATGAAAATAGTTACGTTTATGTAATGCCTTCCATATTTTCATTTCATCCCACCAGCCTATTTTCCTGGGGATATATGGCCTGCTCACATCATTCCACGCGTCTATCTGGTCGGCGAGGCATATCATCTTTGAAAAAAACGGGGCAACCAGATCGTCATAGTAATCCGGATGGTGGAAGACTATCCCGAATATAACCTCATCACTGAGCCTCACTCCCGCGTTTTCAAGCATCTCAAGAGACACCATAGGATGCGCCCTGATAAGCTGCATCTCCCGGTCAGACAGTTTCCCTGTTTTATTTATTACTTGAGTGATCTTTTCCGCGGCTTTGCCTATATCATGCCCGAGCGCGCTCGCCACCAGATCCTTTAGAACGGCAAAATTCTCTTCCCTGTCCCGGGCCGGAACCATACAGCTGTAAATTTTTATCGTAACAAGAGCCACTCTTAAAATATGCTGCCGTGTTTCATACAAATTAGCCTTAGGTTCATAAAAAGCGAGGATCCTCTGCCACAGATCTATTGTCCTTTTTCTCTCATTTTCCGGGATCACCCATCCGTTTCTTTCCACACAGGCCACAATATCCTTAAGAGAATACCTCCTGGTAAAAATACGGCCAAGTAATTCACCGATAAACCTCTTTGCCCTGTATGAAAAAGGAGGCCGCTCTAAACGTTCATCCTGCCTGAAGGTTCCCGCCAGAGCCTTTCTCCTGACGCGTTCATTCTCAAGGCTGTTTCCGCCGTTCGATGAAAAAGCCTTTTCGATCTCTTTTCTTTCAGTTTTCCTGACATATATTTTACGGCTCAGATACGGGCCGAAATGCTTCTCATCTATCAGCTCGTATTCTTCTTTCGGAAAACTCTCGCAATCCGCGTAATTCTCCCCTTTAATAGCCTTATTGAAATATAAGATCCCGAAAGAACCCATTTTGATCCGTACAACAGGATTCTCCCGGCTGAACTCAATTTCTTTTGGGAGTATATTTTTTTTATCTTCAGGCAAGTTCGGGTTTTGTCTCATCATTCTGAAAAATTTCAGGTATTTTTTTATTACCCGTCCCACGGTCCCGCCCGGTTTTCTTTCTTCAGGCTTTAAAATAGCTTCGCGCAGATACCTCGCGGTAAAGCCTTCAAAAGAACTGTTTTCCGTGCAGGTAAAACCGGTTGCAACCTGAAGAGCCCGCTTAATTACGTCAGAATCCGCGTACGAATACAGGGTACTCTGGGAGAATACCAGGACGCACAGTAAAAATGATAAAAATTTAAAAAATTTATTCATAATTTTATGATTTTTCGTAGCTTTTTTTTTGTTTACCCAGGAAATTGTTTTATTATTTTAACACATACTCAGGAATAATCAACTTTTTTTTATTTATCAGTTTTTTTTGTCCTGATTTCTGAAGTATTCAATATATATGAGTAGATGATAAGCCCCGCTACAGACAAAAAAACAGGGATAAGAATAAAAAACACGCTGTATCTGGCGAAAAACGTCCCGACAAACATAATAATTCCCGCGCACTTAAACACCCGCGCGGCAGCCTTACGCGTCTTATCCCAAACAGCTCCGCCGCGTAAAGTCCACGGAGTTTTGATGCCCGGGCACCTGTTCCTTTCCGCGTGAGCGCAAATAACCCCGGCACAAAAAAACAATATGCCGAGCAATCCGGGAAAAATAACATTAGGGTTTATCTTTATACCGCTGTTCCACATTATAATATGCGCCTGGACGGATAAAAGAAAAAGCGCCATAGTTATAATGAACGCGTTATAATATTTCGCGGACTTACCTGTCCCTGTTTTGAGCGGGCAGATCTTTCGTACAGCGGAAAAAAACATAACCAGGCACAGCATAAGAAAAGGTATTATAAAAAGGCCCCATATTTTCCCCGCGTATCTGTCCACTTCGCCCCGCGCGTTCCAGTGCGCGGCCATATTATCCGGCATATATGGAAAAAAGCAGATACTGGCCAGTAAAGAAAACAATAATATCGCCAGAACAACAAACGCCGTATTTTTTTTCATTTTTCCTTTTCTCCCGAATGTTACTGTTTGTATATAGCGCCCGCTTTTACCCGAACCTGAAAAAATAAACAATGACCGGGCCCCTTTTAACAACCCTTTCAGGCATGAGGCCCAAAGTCCATTCGTTTATTATATGTTCATCTATATTGTGATGACAGTCTTCAGGGGAATACCTCTTATAGGGGAAACTGATCACCGCGGAACGCGCGATTCTCATTACTTCTTTAAAAGCGTCTTTTTGCCTGTCTCCCAGGTGCTCCCATACCTGGAGCCCGATAAACATATCGTATTCTTTATCTCTCTGCGGCCAGGGTGTGTTTTTCGCGTCATGGATATATGTAATACGCGGGCCATGCCTGTAAATATCCATGATATCCGAGCCTTTGACAAGCGGGGCGCTTCTGGGCCCGAGCTCAAGCACTTTTCCATGAGGTTCTTTTTTTATAATATCGAGCGCGGCGCTGAAATAACTCCATCTCGCTCTGTAGTAACTGTCCAGCTTTTTGACCTTACGGAATTCACTGTAAGTAAGAAGGCCGCGCGCGCTTTCCTGTTTTTTTCCGCGCTTCACCGATTCCCGGGCGAAGCTTGCGCGTTCCAGCATAAAATTATCCGCCCGGTCAAAAGCTGAGCGTAAAAAATACCCTGCCGCGGAAAAAGTTCCCCTCTCCCCGCTCATCAGGTAAAACCTGCGGAAAAAATATCTGAAAAGATTAAAGGCTTGAAATACTTTCATGAGTATGCCCGCGAGGTTACGCCCGGCAATATACCGGGCCGCGATTCAAGAAAAGTATACACGATCAGAAAAGAAAACAGAACGCCCCGCGAAAAATTAAGCGCACATACCCACAAGCGCGCTTTCTATTTTTCCGCGTTCAGCCTCTGTCGTTTCCGGTACTGTTTTATTAAACCCGTTGAATATTTTCCTGAGTTCCGCGGTGATATCTCTCATTTCCGTGTTAATAATAAGATCTATACCCGCCCCCCGCTCAAGATGGGCCTTAAGTTCTTCTTCATTACGCGCGGAAAGCACCGTACCCTTGAACCCGAGCCTGCCAAGAGTACTCATCGCTTCTCCTACGGCTGTAAGGTTATCCCCGTAAATAAGTATGACTTTTTCACGCGTCTTAAGCTGTATTTCAGTTCTATCCGGGCTATCGCTCCGCGCAGGTATCTCCCGTCCGTCCCCTTCCGTACCTTCCGCGGCATCGGGCGCCTTATCGCGCGGCGCGTCATAAACACGGACCCACCGCATATTACCCATATCCCATACATCATATTTTATTCCCGGAAGCGCGCTTAACCGTTTTTCGACTTCCTCCAACGAAAGCTTCCCGATATCTTCCGAAGATATTCCTGTTCTATCCGTAAAAACACGCGAAGCGAACTCGCACTTATCGCCTTCCTCCCCTCGGAAAAAACCTGCCACTCCCGCGAGAGCGCTATTAAAGAATTCCCGCGCTTTCTCTTCCTCCCGCGTAAAAGACATTTCCGCGCGGGGAAAAAGGCGCGCCTCTATAACACATCCTGTCCCTTTTTCAGGAGGGATATTCCTGACACTCACGCGGCCTTTACACGGCAGGGACGATAATATAAGTTCCGCGACAGCTAAAGGATGCGGCTTTGGGCTGTCTACTCCCAGTATATCGCGCAAGGCGTCCTCTTTAAAAATAAAATAATTACTGCGTATTACCAGCACAGGTTCTTTTGTATACGGATCCGCTTTCACCGCGATATCCAGAGTTTTCTTAACATTTTCGGGAAGCTCCACCACGGCCTGGTACCGTTTCAGGTTTTCATCCTGTTCAATGGCCTCTTCCTTTTCGCTTTTAAGCCCTGTACTGACGCAACAGGTTAAAAGCATATTATATAACGCCAACCTCAGCACAGCCGCCTCACCGCGGATCAACAAGCTGTTCCCCGGAAAGTATTCCCTGATCGCCGGGTCGATCTCAAAAAGCTTCCGGGATCCCTCCTCCCCCGCTGAAGCTACTTCATGGTTTCCGACGATAACACTATGCCTGGGCAGAAAACGCGTGGATGAATTGAAAAATTCCAGCATTTTTCCGGTTTCATTTATGACATCCGCCTGTGCCCCGTCCCACCGCGTGGAAGCGCCTTTAGTATCAAAATCGGGGATACCCATTATAACATTATAGATTTGTTCGATTGCCTGTTCCAATCGTTCCGAAAACTGTATTCTCGATCCTTGCCAGTCCTTATTGGTTTTAAGCCTGGAATTAATAATTTCACGGGCCTCATGTGAAAGCGTCTTTATGAGCGACAACGCCTGTTTATATCCAATATTTACTTTTTCATTTGTCCCTCGATTGATCCTAACCATCAGGTCCAGGAATATCGTTTGCAGCATTTTCAGAGAATCGAAAACGTCTATATCAAGAGTACCTGCGCCGCGAAAAAGCATTAACTCTATATATGAACATGGCGCCAGATAATTTCCCATATCATGCCCCAATAGCCCGCCCAGCACATTATTTTCAGCTCTCGCCGCTTCCCGGCGGATCAGTCCTATCACATCATCTTCTGTTCCTCGCTGTCCGCTGTCCGTATCCCCGGAGCCTCGCCTGATCTCCCTCCGTCCCCCTGCTGTCCACTCAACAAGTTTATCTTCCACACAGCTTATAAACGCTCGCATTTCCGTCCGGATCCTATCACAGCTGGCTATGGCCTGGGCGTTAAAAACCGCAAGCGTTTCAGCCGGGTCAAGGTGGGATAAATATTCCTCAATTGTACCCTGTAAGGATATTTCACCTGTGCTCACGGAATATCCCCGGGCTATTTCAAGCATTTCCCTGTACTCTTTTAACAAGGCGAGAAAACTCTCGATGGTATGGAAAACCTCCGAGAGATCATTAAGGCTTTCTTCCCGGCGGGGCCAGTCATCAATGACTTTTTCCGCGGCGGAAACAGCCTGCGTTTTTTCTCCGTACGATACTTTTATGGATAAACCTTCGGGAGAACATTTTTCCATTAAACGGGATATCCCTGCCATAAACGGACTTGTTTTTTCACGGAACGACACTAAAAACTTTTCCCGTTCATCACGCGCGATCAGCTTCATCATCCCGACAAAATCCTCCTCCATTTCCTTGTCTCCCGCGCCGGAAGCTAATCGTTCAAGAGTTCGATAAATACGTTTCTGCATTCCTTCGTCTCTGCTCAGAAGCTTCCCGGTTTTTTCAAAAACAGCGCTTACCCGTTCTTCTCCGTAAACATGTACCATTTTTCGGACAAATATTACAACGTCTTCTATTGTCAGAGCCGCCTTCAAAGAGAAAAAAGTTTCATCTATCTTGTCACAAAGGCCTTTCATCTGCCGGGCTTTCAGCTGAAGATCTTTCATCTGATCATCCGCCGCTGCAACGCGCTTCCGGATTACAAGATCCAGAAAATTACGGCAGTCCTTAAGCCACCCCAGAGCGTTATCCCGCTCTAAACCCTGAAGAAAAAGAGTAAGCGTATCCCCGCAGATACGCAATACCTCATACTGATTTTTCGCGGAAGAAAAATAGCCAGCTTCCTGCAGGGCATATTCCGTTTCTTCCGAAGTGAGCGTCTCAAGTTCAGGCCTATCGCTTTTAAAAATATCAAGCTTACCTCCAGCCACCGCTTTTATATATTCCGCGACTTTCGCTGGATCAGGCTGCGGCAGGACTTTCCCTCTCTCTAAAGCGCTTACAACGGCTTTGGCTCTATTCAAATCAGAAAACGCGCTCTTGGTAAAAATATAATTTATAATATCCGATCCCTTAAGCGCTTCCGATTCAGGATGAGTACCCTGGACCGAATCTTCATCCGCCATGACATGCGCGCTGCAAACCCCGATCGGCCCCCTGAACCCCATCTCGCGGGCCTTTACGGCAAGAACAAAACCTTCGAGCCCCTCGGGCATGGATATATCGGTAATAACCGCGTCAAAACAGCGGGCGCCCGTAGACATAGACTTCTTAAGCATATCAATAGCTTCTTCCGGACTGCCCGCGGTATCAACCGTTATATCCAGGCTTTGACCGTTATCATCCGTAAGGTTTTCAAGAAAATTCTTAGCCGTATCCCGGATAGCCGCGTAATCGTCAACGACCAGTATATGTTTTATTTCTCCTGCGATATACGGCTGTATCCGCCGCTGTTTTTCCATGGAAGGGTCTATTTTAGTTTTTTTCACGGCAAGAGGAAGGCTTACTATTACCTTTGTCCATTCTCCCTGCTGTGATTCTATCTTCATTGTTCCCCCGTACTCACAAACCGTTTTCTCGGCTATCGCCAACCCGAGCCCCCTGGCGCCGCCGGTTTCTTTTTTACGCGTGGTAAAAAGCGGGCTGTATATTTCTTCAAGCATTTCCGGAGATATCCCGGTCCCCGTATCGCTTATGACAATAATAACGTTTCCGGGATCATCCTTGTTAGAACCGCACGCTATCTTCACCGTGTTTTTTTTCGTTTCCTTAGCCGCTTCATACGCGTTAACAATGATCTGCTCAAAAACCCCGACAAGCGCGGACTCATTACCGCTGACCATAAGATCTTCCGGGATATTGATCTCTATATTCCCGTTCCCTCTTGCCGGTTCGGCTCTGACGCGCGCTTTTTCACATATATCCTTGAGCCTATAAGTATCTTTTTTTCTATTATCCTCCATAGCGAACCGGAGCAGCCTGTCTACCCATGCCGTACACTCTTTTACATATCCCAGGGCTTCTTCCGCCTTTTCCTTTATGCCCTGAGCTTCTCCTTTCTTACCGGCCGAGCCGGCCTCCTGAACGCCTGAAAAAAGTATTCTGCTGAGGTTTCCCTGGATAACGGCGAAAGGGTTCTTAAGTTCATGCGCGGCGCGCTGTACAAACCTTCCAAGCCCCCGCAGAAGCTTTCTCTTCTCTATTTCTTTCTCCAGGCGTTTACGCTCTCTGACATCCCGCTGAAAAACCACAGTAAACAAAAATTCGCCCTTATCATTTTTGACGGATACGGAAGAATCCTCGACCGGTACACGGACACCGTTTTTTGTCACGATTTCTTTTTCACTCGCCGCGTTTTCCTTAAGCGGCGGGCCGTCAGATCCTCCGCTGAAAAATCCCGTAATATCCTTACCTCTCAACTCATCCGCCCTGTAACTCAAAAGTTTTTCGACAGCCGGGTTGACTTCGATTATTTTTCCCTGAACATCGACTATATATATAAGGTCCGCGGCGTTTCTGAATAACAGCCTGAACTGTTCGGAACTTTCGAAAAGCGCTTCTTCCGCCTTTTTGCGCCATGTAATATCCGACAATATCCCGTCAGTGTAAAATTTCCCGTCCTTTTCATATTTTTTAACGGCCCTGATATGAAGCCAAATCTCAGACCCGTCTTTACGCGTTAATCTGAACTCCTCGTCAAAAGGTTTACCTTTTTCGAAAAACATATCGTACCCGGACCTGAGCCGCGCGCAATCTTCGCCCGATATACACCGCTTTGTAAGCGCTTCTTTATCAGAGTAAACCTCTTTTTCCGTGTACCCTGTCACGCGGGCTATGTTAGAACTGATATACACAGGGTTAAACTCACTGTCAGCGGAAAAAAGTACGTCCGGGATATTTTCTATGAGAGACAAATACTGCCGCTCGTTCCGCTCGCTTTCTTCCGTAACACGCGAATTACGTATCGCGAACGCGAGAGACGGAGCCATATGCCGCAGGGTCCTCCTTATGGAAAGCGGTATACCGTCTTTTCTCAGAGAAGCGCAATTAAGAAAACCTATACATTCATCTTCTATCCGGAGAGGAATAAGATAATCACTTTTAATGTTCTCCTCATATACAAGCTTTTTGTCAACCTGATACTTAACGTTCGAGGCGAGATCATCACGGTACAGAGGCTCTCTGATCGAGGTAAGCGTGGACAACACAGTATCATCCCATTTGACATCCTCGCCTCTGTGTATTTCTCCGCGCGCGCGTTTTATCCGTTTAGCTATGACCTTAAAAACATGCCTTTCCTCATCTATAAGAGCGATACTGACATGCTGGATCTTCAGTCCTTCGTTTATATATTTAACTGCCGCGGTAATCGTGTCATCAGCGCCGCGCGCTTTCATTATCTCATCATGAAACTTTTCAAGATTCCGCAGGATAAACTCTTTTTCACGCGTACCGTTTATCTCCCTCTGGTACAAAATACCGGTAAGCGCTATGCTCCCTGTGTATATCACACGTACCGTAATGCCGTAAGACGTGACAGTGGAAAAATAAGTATATATTGGAAGCCCGGTAAGAACCGGCGATATAAAAAACATATCAAGAAGAAGCACAGCCGCGGCGGTCAGGATAAAACGCGCCATGATTTTCCGGTCCCTGAGATGCGCTGTTACAGCCATCTCATCCGTTCCCGTGGAAACCGCCCCGGGCCTGTCTTCAAATTCTTCCGCTTTACGTTTTTCCATGCTGGAAAAATAATCACGGAACCGTATATATTCGATCAGATCAGCGAAAGCCTTGTCACGGGCGTTCTTAATGATCTCCGTTTCTTTCTCCATGCCCCGGCCGGAAAGAATGTTCATAAACTCCGCGTACTTCGACTCCCTGAGAAGCCGCCGCTCTTCAAGGCTCACCGGCATTTCAGAGAAAAGCCTCTCAGGCATCATAAGTTCGCCCGAGGCGAGGGCATCCCTGAACTTCCGAAAAATACTTTCGAAAACAATGTTATCTTCATGCGGGAACCCGGCCTTCGCGAAAATCTCATGAACTATCAATTCCGGAGGAAAACCATCCTTCCGGTAAGGCAGATATATACCCTGTCCTCCCGGATGAGGCGCGGTAAACCGCTCGTCACAGATCACAATCAACCGCTCCTTAGCGACCATATCCGAAAAATCCCCGTAAAGCCCCGGCGCCACAAGATCAAGGAACGAGTAAATAAGAGAAAAAGAAACGGGATATCTTTTTTCGTCCCGCGGGGTAAGGGAAAAATAGTTCCCGTCGCGCATAGCCTCTCGTATCACCTTATCCTGAGTCAATTCGCTGACAAGCGCTTTATCAACGGCTGAACTATCCTCATCCGGCCTCTTTTTTAAAAGCGCCTGTATTTCGGATGTCCTGTTCCTGACTTTAATACGATAAATTTTTTCCGAAAGCGATTCTTTCCCCATTTCACTCTCAGTGAAAAAGGTATATGTATAATCAACTTCCTCTCCGAAACGCGTCTGTTTCTCTTTTTTAGCGACGCACCAGTATTTCTCTTTTCCGCGCAGGCAAGGCATAATACAGATCCCGGCCTCCTCGTTAAGATAAGATTCGTCATCGCCGAAAAGAAACGCCATCGGCTTCTCCGCGGAACCTTTCCATCCTCCGGACAGATCAAACCGCTTATTTTCCCCTTTTTTAGCCAATTCGATAAGATCGGCTTTGCCCCCGCCCCTCGCTCCTTCCTTCAAAAGAGAAAGAAGCCCGAACTCCAGCATGACTATATCCTTGATCTCATGATTCTCAAGCCTTGAAAAAACAGACTCAGGAGAAAGAGTGCCCTGAGACACAAAATCCCCGGCATAAACTTTTTCTATACTGATCGACGAAAAAAGAAAAATTCCCGCTGTGAGAAAAGAAACTGTCTTACAAAAAATAGAAGATTTTACGGTATGATAAAGCATCTTTACATTCTCCTGTTTTGTCTCCTCCTTTCCCGAGCAAATTGCTGCGGTTAGGATTTTTAGTTTTTAAAAACTTTTGATTTTGACTTTTTAGGAATTAACCCTACAGCGGAAACAGCATACCATACATGAAGAGGTTTGTCACTATAAAAGATATCTGGATTTTTTCACGCTAACAAAACGCGCTTACTGTCTCCCTCTGTTCATTTATTTTCTTCTTTTGTTTTCCCTTTTACCTCGGGCACTTATTTCCCGGGATCGGTACCGCGAGATCCATGCCCCGTTATACGATACTCTTAAGCGCTTTTAACGCCGCGTCATAATCAGGAGGAGACGTAAGCTCCTTTACATATTCGGAATACCGCACTTTATTCTCTTTATCAATAATGAAAACAGCCCTTGCAAGAAGCCTCAATTCCTTTATCAAAACCCCGTACTTCATTCCGAAATCAGCGTCCCTGTGGTCGGAAAAAGTCTTGACCTTTTTTATATCATACGCCTGGCAGAATCTTTTCTGCGCGAAAGGAAGATCCATACTTATAAAAATTATCACCACATCTTTTGACACCAGAGCCGCCTCATCATTAAACCGTTTTATCTCAAGATCACAGACCGGCGTGTCAAGAGAGGGGACCGCCGCTATAAGCTTGATCTTATTCTTAAAATCCTTAAGCGTAACATCCCCGAGATCCGCGTTAAGCACCCTGAAATCAGGCGCGGCCTCTCCGTTTTTCATCTCTTCGCCGAGAAGAGTCACAGCTGTGCCTTTAACAGTAATAACATTCCCGCGCTCCATAAGTTTCCCCCCCTTTTTTTAGCTATCCGGCCTTTTACACACCCTCCGCTCGGATTACAAACTAAAACCGCAGAGCCACCCACACAGTACGGCCCGCCTCCCACGTCTTTTCAACCCTGTGCTTTTTCCCCGCGGGAATATACAAATGATCCCCGGGCCGCATCTTCACATTCCCGGAAATCCCTTCAAACAAAAGCTCCGCGCTCCCCGAAACCAGCATCACCCATTCATCCCGTTCCCCGGCGAGCCATTCCCCCGCCGGAGTACTCTCACCCGAAGAAATGATCCTTTCCAGTATGAACTTATCATTAACGATAATATCCTCAAAAACCTCCCCCTCGCTCCGGGTGTCCGGCGTATCAAAAATATTAAAGACTTTCATTTCCCCCTCCTTAGAAAATATCGGAAAAACCCCGATAAACCATTCTACCATAATAAAAGCCAAAACTGGTACTTTCCTGCTGACCGGAGTATTATAATTGAAATCCGCCCGCTAAAGATATACAATCATATAACCGGAGATAAGGTGAACATGGCAAAGAATAAATACGGGATCGAACAACCTATACTTGACAAAATAATTTCCATAATAGCCGCGCGTAAAAATGTGGATATTATATATCTCTTCGGCTCCAGGGCGGAAAACGATTATAAAGACACTTCCGACATTGACATAGCTGTTTCTTCCGCCGCCTGGACATCAAGTGACATAAATATTGTAAAAAACAAGCTGGAAGAACAGATAAAAACCCCTTTAAAATTCGATGTTCTTTGTATTAACCTGCTTGGAAAAAAAACTCTTAAAGAAAATATCTTAAAACAAGGAAAGGTAATATATGACTCCGGCAAGGATAAAAGAACTTTTAAATGATTTTGAAAAAGCACTTCAAAGGCTTAATGAGGCCTTAAACGAGGATATATCAAAAGGAAGCGTGATCGTAGACGGCACCATACAAAGGTTCGAATTCACATTTGAACTCGCGTGGAAACTCGCTAAAAACATATTAGCTTTTCAGGGCATTGAAGCGAATTCTCCAAGGTCAGCCATTAAAGAAGCTTTCCGGTCAAAACTCATAACCGACGGAAACGGCTGGATAGACATGCTGGAAGACCGCGGCAAAACTTCACACATATATGACGAAAAAAACGCGCTTGAAATATATGAAAAAATAAAGAAAAAACACTACCCGCTTCTCAAGGCCTTCCGGGACGCGAGCGGTTCCGCGATCGGATAGGCCGGAATTACGCCGGTAAGAGCGATAGAGCATGCTCACGGCCTTTAATCTATTATTCAATCGCCCTTTTTCCCGCATTTCTCCCAAAAGAACGCCCGGAAGTTAAGGATAGCCCCCGCGGTACCCGAAAGCGCGAACTTAACCCGCATTTCTCACAAACATTCGTAGTGAGAAAGCATAAATGTTTGTAGATACAAGGCCTGAGTGAAAAAATGAGTGAAGGCGTACTGAAGTACGTCAAGCTCATTTTTTCACAAAAACGCAGTAGATACAAGCAGTTATGCTTTCGTAATAGACTGTTTGTGAGAAAT
>JBDRAX010000038.1:0-9756 GCA_043823375.1 Candidatus Omnitrophota bacterium
GCGCCAATATTACAAAGCGCATTTCATCCGTTTGCCCGCTTCTTATTAACGCGTCATGCGGTATCATCCGTTTTTTGCCCGCTTGTTTTATTTGTTTCGCCCCGTGGTCAGAGGGCACATGCAATGTGCCCCTACCTGGAAAGGGGTGTCTCCTTCAGGAATTTCGAAATCATGGTCCCATAAATATATCTCGCCTTTATCAAGAGAAAGGCAGATAATATTTCCGCATCCTGTCGATGCTACAGGGATAAAACCGTCCGGTATTCTGCCCCGGTAAATTTGCATGTATCTAACTATGTCGTTAGCACGGTTCTTCAGTTTAATACCGAAAAATTCATCAACACGTACCTTACCGTATTCTCCGGCCAAGAGGATGTTAGTTTCAGGTGTCCCTCCGTTTGAGCGCAAAAGGAACTTAACATAATCTCCGGGAACGGGAGACACTCTATCCTTTTTCAGGATATCAATATCCTCTACTGTTATCATTTCATTATTCGGTCTTATTATGATCATAGATCAAGTTTACATGTTTCAGTCATAAAACGGCGCGATCAGGGCATTCAGGAACTTAAGTACCGCCGAACCGCCTGTGTGGGGTATGGCATCATGTAAGTCTTTAGGTATCAGGAACATCGTTTCCGCGTCTTCGACATGGTGCCATACATATCCCTCAGGCGTTTGATCCATTTTAAACCACCTATTTGCCATAGCTTCGTCCATATAATGTACACCCGTCAAATCTTTACTTTTGAAAGTAAGCTTCGCGTACGGGCTTAAATCAGGAAATGCATCCAGAGTAAATCTTACCCCGTTCGGATATTTAGAGGCCAGATCACCGCTTAGTTCAAATACTTTTCCTGCGTACTGATAATTTCTCGGACGCATGCCTCCGATCCGCGCGATGCCGTCATCCCCGATGTTGTAAAAAATCTTTCCTCCGATATCCTCCGCGAACTCATCCTCAAGCTTCGCGAAATTACGGAAAATATCGTCGGAAAGAGGCGTAACTCCCGATCCTGGTTTGATAAGATCGTCCGCTATACTTGAAGGCTTTGTTCCGGTAAAAAACAGAAGAGCCAGGTCTATGCCCGCGAACGTCCCTCTGAAAAGGCGTTCTCCGGCATTCAGTTTCTCCCCGGAAGCGGCATCCAGGCCCGTACCCGCTTCTATTATGTTATTCATCCCCACAAGGTCAGCGATAGTAAAGAATACTGCCCCCGTGGCCGCCTCGCCGGTACGGCCGTTTGAAACGTAATACTCTTCTGTCCTTGAGACCTGTCCATTGATCATAGCCTCAAGGACTCCATGCAAAGGCCCCGCAAGAGAAGAAATACCGCCCACAATCCTGTCCCGTGTAGAAAGATACTCACCGGTCACTATGTCGCGGCCGCGCCAAGCTTCCAGCAGAGTATTGCCGCCGGTAACTTGCGAAAAAGTGAAAACGGCAGTCCTCGCAAGAGCGGTAATAGAACTTTCATAAACCTCTTTCTGCATTTTATAATATTCAAATATCCGGTCAGTAAAACTAAGCTCCTTTGGCGCGGCAGTGATCATCCATAGGTCTGCCGGTATCGCGTCAGTTGTAAGCTCCGGTATTTCATAAGGCCTGAAAATATCGATCACCGTATTTACGGCAAGAACGGCCTGTCCGAAAAAGCTTTTTATCTGTGCCCATAAGCCGCTGTTTTCGCCTCCGTCAGCCGCTGCAGGGGATGCTTTATCCGTTTTTAACACAGTCCCCGTCGCTGACATTATTGAATTAAGAAAATAGTACGCGCTGTTCTCATAAAGAAACTGTTCCATGTCGAAAGGCTGAACATTTTGAGTATAACCGCACATATTTTTCGTAATGCCGTAATTTGCCGCGACATACTGCTCTTCCGGGACATTTTTATTCTTCAACATTTCAATCGCCGCGGGGTCGTTCATTATATCCCGGTATTCAAAGGATATATCGATTATTTTTTTCAGGTTATCCGTAACACCCGTATACTGTCCATCAAGCCCCATGTCGCGTGAAAAAGTTACCATTTTATTATGGAGCCGGATAAGTTCCCACCTCTCCTGATCGGTAACCACGTTATCTTCCATAAAAGTCGAGGCCTCACTGAGTTCCTGTTTTAATTCAGCCTGCATCTTTTCCAGAAGTTCATTTCTCTTTTTCTCGATCATCTGCCGGATTTCTTCTTTTTCCTGTTTTATTCGCTCCTTCTCCCTCTCAATATCATCTTTTTCTTCCCGCTCGACCTGTTCAAGACAGCCTCGAAAACTGTTTACAATACTTTTCATCGGCGCAAGGACGGAAGACTGGAAGTCTTCCATTATCCGGCCTGAAATTCCGGACACGCCGCCTGATCCAAAGGGATCATATATTTCCGACCCGAATATGCCGCAAAATTGATGAAGCCGCGTCACGGTTTCTTCTATGAAAACATGAACCCGTTCTTCAAGCGCCGAACGGAGCTGATTTAAAACTCCCACTATAGTATTCGCGAGTTTTTTCGACCTGGCGTCTTCCGATTCCCGCCCCGCGTAACTAAGCCCGCCCGAAACCATGCTAAAAATAGTGTTGACCGCCACGGGGAGCTCTTTTTTCAGTTCGATCAGAGCGTTCTCTATCGATTTCACGAGTCCCAGTTGCTCCGGTATTGAAACATGCCAAATATCCTGCAGTTTTTCAGCGCACCACCGGAAACCGTTAAATAAAGGCTGCAGAGATTCCTCCAGGATCTTTAAACCCTGCGTGCCTGAAGCAAGTTTGATCTGTCCCTTTTCCGAATCACTCAGATCCGCAGAAAGATATTGTCTCATCAGGGATACACTCTGCAGACCGGTATGAACCGTCATATTTAGCCCTGATGCCGCGCGTTTCAATTCATATACCAGAGGAAGGCCGATAGTGCCTGCTCGCGGAGCGGCCGGTAAAATTTCATAACCGGCCTTCCAGTCCGCAAACGCTTCATAAAGAGCTTTTGTGGAATAAAAAAACAACTCATTGATCTCCTTCAGCTCATAGTAAGCCCGCTCCAGCGGATCAGATGGATCATTACGCTTTCTGAGAAGATCAAGGTCCCTGTATGGTATATCTTTTTTGAACTCCATTACCAGATCATCGTTCATGTTAAGGAAAGCTTGTTCAACCATGGCCAGATTGGAATCGTCCGAAAGACCTATCTCCAATGACTCCAGAAGGCCGACAGGCACCGCGAAAATCTCGTTGATCCTGTAATCCCAGCTTCCTGAGGCTCTTTTAAAATAGTCTCTGATCTCATCGAGTTCATCCTCTCTCGATTCTGGATAATCACCTGAATGAACCAGATATAAATTACTGCGGGTGTTTTCAAAGATTTCATTGATCCTGCGTATGAGTGTGTCTTTAACGTCCATTACAGCGTTTAAAGCGTCCTGAGGAGTCTTCCCCATACATATTGCCATATCCCCCGTTATTTCCAACCCTGCAGCGGATCCGTTCCCGCCTTCCGCGTTTAAAAAATCTTCGGACGAGTAAACTATAACCTCGATAATATCCTTAGTAAGACGCGCGGTATCCTGATCGATCGCACCGTCTATTCCGGAAGCCAGTTCCTTGAGAACTGACGAAAGCTCGCCGAGAAACACCTTTGAAGCCGGACTTTCAAGGGCGCCGGAACCTTTTCTCCAGTAGCCCGTAACTTCATAAATACGTTTTATGACGGCGTCGGTTATCGACTGTTTAACCTGGAAAAGCGCCCCCAGAAGCTCCTCCGCGTAAAGCTTCCTGTCAGCGGTGTCAAATAAATAAAGACTTTCCGCCGTATCGATTATCCAGTCAATCTTACCAAACTCCGCCGCCAGATCACTCTCAAGATCCGAAAAAGACGAAAAGCCTCTTAAGAGATCAGTCTGATAGGCGCTGTTATATCGTGTAGATCTGTCCAGAGTTTCAAGGTTCTCACCCACAATACCGATATACGTTTTTATAAGCTGTTCCGCGGAGGTCAGCCTGGAAAACGTTTCGGGACCTGTTGAAACGATATTCAGAAAATCATAAGCCGTCGCCCCGGCGCTTAGATCTAATAGCTGCGGCAGACGGTCAAGATATGCGTCAACGATATCCCTGATATCCATGGCCCGCGCGCCTGACACGCGCAGGTCCTTTCGGATGCCGTCATTAAGATACGGTCTATTGTAATTGCCGTAGATCGCACGGCTGAGAGATTCTATCTCAGGGATAAGATATGCTTCGACCTGATCCCTGAGACTCATAAGATCCTCCGCTATCTTGTCATTACAGGCTCCGATATCGCCGCTCAGGATATAAAGGCGCAGACGTAAAAAAAACTGCCCGAACAGCTCCTCAAAATGTTTAATTCCTTTTGTGCTGAAATCACTGATAGCTTCCCGCGCGGCCTCGCACTTGCTGAAAGCCAGATAATTGTCGGAAAACTCAAGCCTTAAGTACAGACGGTTCGATATACCCTCAACCGCGTTCCGTATATCCTTTATCAGGCTGTCCCGGAAAGAGGATAGAGCCATATCCGCGTCTAAAACACGGCTCTCTGAACAGCTCATTATGATATCCCGGGATCTTTGCGCCTTTTCAGTCAGTTCATCCGCGTGCCCGCTGATGAGCGTCACGGGATTCAGTAACACATGAAAGCGTTCGTTTAAACTCTCTGCGGCCCGCTTATCATGATCCGTCGTATACTGTGTGGCTATCCGGAGATAATTATCCGCGTATGTCAGGTTCTGCGTATACGCGATGTTCGATACGGAGCTGAAAGAAGTAATATCCGCGATGATCTCATCTATATCGTATACATCCATGCGCTGGAATGCCCACATCCTTTCAAGCACATTTATCGTGCTCTCCAGTTTAGCGCGGAATTCGCATAGTTTACTGCTATGTCCATAGAGATCAGACGCGTAACGATAGGCGCAGGAATAATAATACCGCGATGTACTGCTCCCAGCCGTATTCATCAGATAACGCAGATCGTTAATAAAATCGAGCACGTTTTTCCAGTAGTTATCCGGCAAAAGATCTGATTCCGCCTGATACAGTTTTAAAAGAACCATATCGATCACACCGTAAACCTGCCCGTTTATCATGATATCAATGTTCCCGGCCGGATCCTCATTCATTAGTGTCTTTAAACCGCTCAGCCTTCCGTTATCATCGTAATAAAAATACTGCGCGCGCGTGTGATCGCCGTCAATACGTTTTAATAAACGGTTATCTTTTGAAAAGCAGTCAATAAATTCCAACTTACGGTGATCGTCATAGATATATTCCTCCCGGGAACCGTCAATGTTCAGCCTTTTTGTCAAAAGCGCGTCCGGCTTAAAATATTCCGTCAGGCCGCTGTCATATATCCTGGTCCATCCGTCAATACGCCCGTTACGGTCATAGCTGTATATTTCACGATAAATATGCCCGCTCCCTCGCGAAAAGAACTCTTTAACAGAAAGGACCATCCCCCCGCCGTAAGAATAAGTTTCATATGAACCGTCATTGTGAACATATTTTAACAGACTGTCCGCCTTGTCATAAAATTCCATATGCCCGTCAGGGTAAATGCGTTCTTTTTCCAAAATCTGGCGCATGTACTTATAATTCGTCGAAGAGACATAAGTCAGTATGTCTCGAAACAGCAAACTGCCATCCTCGGCGAAGTAACCTGTTTCCTTTTTCCTGCCGTACTCATCATAAGTATACTGTTCATACTTACCGTTATCTTCGGCGTATTTAATAAGCTGATCTTTACTGTTGTAATCTTTCACCACGTCAACATACCGGCCATTCACCATTTCCCTGGCATATAATGTGTATACCCCGTCGGCAAAAACAGTTTTTGTAAGTTTTTCGCCGGCGTCAAAATAGCTAATGGTCCCAACGCTGTCCACCCGCTCTTTGCCTGAGTAATCACGTCGATAAATATAGCTACGCTTACCTTCCTGATATATCTGGACCTTCTTACCTGTACCGCTGTATTTATACTTTTCGGTCCATTTCAGTTTTTCATCACGGCTGAACATCTGTTTAACATCTATTTGACCGCTGTCGTTATAGGTATAGAGCTCATATCCCCCGCTGTAAAAAATAACTTTGAGTATCCTGTCCTCCCGGAACACCTCGTTATAGACAAAATACGTAGTGTCTCCCAAAGGCAGAGACTGAATTTTTTCTTTATATATATAGTCCCCGGCTTTATCATATATATACTCTTCGCATGACAGTAGACGCCCCGCTCCGTTATAGCTTTCAATTTTTTTATGTGTCCCGCTTTCAGTGAATGTGAACACTTTATATTCACCGCTCGAGGTGTACTCCACATAATTACCGCCGGGATAAATACGTTTTGTCAGCTTATCCTCTGTATCGAAATACTCCACGATACCGTCAGGATAAGTCCGTTCCTTCCCGTAATAAGGCATCACATAACGGGCCATGCCGTCAACAATAGCAGTATATCGTTTTCCGGGGTCACGTTCATATTTTTCCGAATAGCACAACTTCCCACGCGGGTCATAAACAACCCGCGTTTCCATCTCGTCGGCCGCGTACCAGGTATAAAGTTCGAACGCGCCCCTGGGATCGATATATTTAAGGAGTAAATTGGAGGAATTATTACGGCCAGGGATGTATTGCCCACAATAGACATATGTGGATCCGTCAGGAGGGAAGTATAAGGTATTTTCAAGCCTCCCTGAACCGTCATATTCAAATCTACAGATCCAGAGAAGCGCATTTTCAGGCGAGAAGGATTCCATACCGGAAACCTTCCCAGAGCCGTTTATGGAATATTTCACGTAACTTCCGGTCACATCATAGAGTGCATAGCCGCCGTTCGGGTATACAATTTTGTACAGCCTCTCCGCAGAATCGTAAAAAGACTGTATCCCCTGAGAATCGGTTTTCACTTTTCCCGTACAGGTATATTGTCTGCTTCGGCTGTTGTAGTAATACTCATAATCTTCCTTGAAAACAACTTCGTTGTCAGCGGAAAACAGAGTCGTGTTTTTGAGCAAAGAACCGCTGTAAACATACGTTTTATAAGTGCCGCCCGTATAAAGAGTTTTTTCCAGGACATCGTTTCCGGCATAATATGAGACCGTTCCGTCAAGATCAAAATGAACACGTCTTATCATAACACCGCTTTTATTGTAGGAATATTCGTCCCTGGAGATGATCCTCGAATCCGAGTCATAAATTTCCACGGCGTCCGGCTTTGCCGGCGACAGGCTGATATAGTAAAGTTTAAAATTACCGTCCGGCGAATACACCGCGTAATTCCCGTTTGCATATTGAATCCTGCAGATTGTGCCGTCTGGACCGTAATTATAGACATCACCACTGGAATAAGTCCGTGTTTTACCGGTTTCAAGCCATTGATAAACAAGCTTGCGTTTTCCGTTCATAGTGATATACGTTTTCTTTAAATTCCGTTCGCTATAGCTATACTCATCCGTGTAAATGAGTTTTCCGTCCAGGGAATATGACTTAACATTTCTAACCTGCCGGTTTAAATAATAAGCGTACACATCATAAGATCCGTCTTCCCTGACCTCTTTAAGAAGATAACCATCGGGATCGTAACACATTTCATGTTTACATCGGTATTCCTTGAAACTCAAAAGATCTATATTAATATTCGCGTCATACTGACCTTTCACGAAATAATCGTTCGTCCATACGATCTTGACATTATGCTTACCGGAAATATCAGTAAGAAGAAAATCCCCCGTATTAAAAATATCTTTAGAGGCGGAAATGTTCATCTTGCCCCTGTCCTCCCCGTCAACATATATCCTGCATTCAAAATACTTATATGATCCCGGTATATTTCCCGCGTTTTTGGCGCTGAGAACCATAACAGCGTTCACGGTTTTCCCAAAATCGATTTCATATTCCAGATGCTGATCCCCCCAGTTCGTTACAATACTCCCGTTGGATAGCACAGTCCAGTTGCCTCTTGAAACAGTATCTGCGACAGATACATCGATCTTGACGGGAGACTTTTCAGGCTCAGGATCCCCTACGGAAACTTCTCTTTTCTCAACAGCGTTCTTTGTAGCGATAAAATCCTTTAACCGCGTGTACGAGCTTTCAGCCTGCTCCGCTGAGACCCCTCCCTGCGAAGGGCTGTACGGCTGAATAGAATATTCCACGTCGTACGCGAAAATACTCTGGTTGGCAAAAAAACTGAAAATCAAAAAAACTGAGAGAACCTTTCGACATCTTCCCATTGGGCCTCCTGAAGTGTAATAAAGTTAAAAAAACGGCTTTTTGATATTGTATTATTAACCAAAAGAATTATCAAGCAAAAGCCAGGCCAAGGCACAATAAAGTTGAGATAGCTTGAATCTTTCGGTATCCACTAAGAAAAAAGTAACAAAAAAAGAGAAACGGCTGCTATATGTTTATCACATTAACTGCTGGGCCGAAAACCGTGGGGGTATTAAACAAAGTGTTTGTAAAACGATTATTTATGTTAGTTAAATACGGGAATATGTATCTAAGGGGTGTGCGACTATACGGGAAGCACACGAAGAATTAAAGTAGTATGTTAAATATTCGATGAGAGACGGACCGCAATCGACTGAATATTCAGAGATTGTTGTTAAGAGGCAGACCGGAATTTTAATTTTAGATATGGCTGTACCTCGACAGAAAAAAATATTTTCGTCTTGACCATTATATCAATGAAAGACCCTGATTTCCCTAAAATTTATAGCCCAAGCCGATACTTATAACGTCTGCTGCAGCTGTTACTTTCGTTCCTGTACCGATCGAATCCACACTGTCGCCGCCATCCTCTGCCATCTCATTTTTAAAATGATGCTCCCACGCGAAATCCAGAGACAGATCTTTCGTAAGAAACACCGAGAACCCTGCGGTAAGATGGTGTTCTATAATTAACGATAAAAGCGAATTGGCAAAAATAACGTTCGGTTGAATGGGGGATTTGCCGTACATATAACCGAGCCGCAGTTTAAGCTTGTCCTCAAAGGCCGTATATTCTGAACCCGCGGCAAAGACCCATTGGTCTCTCCACCCAAATCCGCCGCTATCAGGTGAATTTCTCGCCAGTTTTACATCCGTCCAATTTATATAGCGTGTATCATATGTGATCTCGAGATTTTTAACAGGCTTAAGAGAAATCCCCATATTCACTATCGGAGGTTCATCTATATAAGGCAGACAATCTTTATATTGATAATGATGCCCCTGCCAGTTATGACTCTCGTATGAAGCGCCTAAACTTAACATATCAGACATTTTATATAATAAGCCAACTGTAAATCCTCCGCCTACCGTAAAATCCCAGTTACCCTTCCCTTCGGTTTCATCAAAAAGTGTAAGCCCGGCCGGAGTAATGGTATGCGCCAAATTAGCTCGAAGCGCTTGTATATCGATATTAGCTGTGATACCAAAAGATAGTTTATCATTTAACGCGGCCGCAATACCGGGGGCGATCCTCATAGTCCTCAGGTCTACCATTTTGTCGTAATCACCGCCATTAGCCAATAATGCAGTATTAAGCCGTGAACTTGGATAGTTATCCGCCACCCCCCCGATGGTAAAGGCACCGACTCCTACTGATACAGGATATATATCCATACCCGGGATACGATAGCTAATGCCGGCATTACCGCCTGGTAAATAATTAATATTACTCGTTTGGCGCAAGCCTGCATTTGTATAATTCACTCCCGGTATAACTTGTGTACCTTCTGTATGCAGAGTTACATCATGGAAAAAAATATTTTCAT
>JBDRAX010000039.1:0-13083 GCA_043823375.1 Candidatus Omnitrophota bacterium
AAGCATCCTTTCTTCATGCACCGCGGACCTGAGAAGCTCTAATACCTTCTCTGCCGCGAGGCCTTTATTTTTCTCCGCTATTTTCCTTATCTCCGGGACATTTACGCCGATAAAAATATCTCCCTCTCCATATTCTCCCGCGCCGGTCTTAAAAAACCGTTTTAAACTTTCCGCTTTTTCTTTATCTGCTGTTTGCCGAAGCCCCCGGCGGATCGCGGCTACTGATGTCTCCTTCGTTCCTTTTTCCTTTTCCATAAAAAAGCTCCCTTTCCTTGCCCGCGCTTATCTGTTAAGCCCTTCTATTTCCCCTTTTCTGTTTTTCTCAGGGACTTAAGTATAGCTTATTTTTCCCTCGCCTGAAAGAGGGATGTCCCCGCGCCAAACGGAACCATATCTTGACATAAGGATACTTTTATGGTATCATTATGTCAAGATAAAAAGTTCTTTACTGGGGAGGTAGTTGATGAAAAAAAATAATGTTTCTCGCGTATCAGTTATCTTGCTTTTCTCCCTTTTCTGTTTAAAACCACATCCGGCGAACGGTATGGGAGACGCGGCCATAAGTCCGGGGCCCTTTATCAGCGGGTACACGGAAGCGCGTCCGGATGAAATGAGAACGGCTGCTTCACAAGCCGAAGACGACGGAATGTGGGGCTTCTTCCCGGGAGAAAATGCCTTTTCACTTCGGGGTTTCCCTGAAATACGAAAATTTGACTGGGACGAAATTACTTCTTTTATGCTGGCGCTGGAAGCTGTTATGACATCTGTATAATAATGGGAATACTCGTCCCGGCGTCGGGAAAGTTTCCCGGTCTTATTTCTTCCCCGGAGTCGTTTCTTTTTCCGGTGGGATTTTTTCTCCCTCGAGGATCTTCGACAGGGGAGACGAATCTATCCGCATGCCTCCGTCGTGCTCGATCCGGACCGTATAGAGCCTGCCCGGGATGAACATTGTTCCCGGCGCTTCTATCTGCGCGTTTTTTATTCCGATCTCTTTGGCTTTTCTCTCATCAAGCGCGTATTTCCAGAAGTTCTCCCACAGCCTTTTCTGAAAGGCCCCGCCGGTCCCTTCAACCATATAGCCATCGGGGATCTCATACGCCCTGGAGATCTCATATTCCTCTGTTTCCTTTCCGTTCAAAGCAAATACTTTCCAGAAAAGATAGACGCTTTTTCCTTTAAGCCTGTCCCCTCTCTGAACATACCTGTCGTCAAAACGGATCACAAGGGACTGGAACTGTATTATGTTCCCCGTAAAAGTAAAATATCGCGGCGCTATAGGTTTCCCGCTGACATCGTATTCCAGGAACTTTATCGTGGTCTTTCTTTTTTTTGTGTTCTCATCGAAAATCACGCCGGTAACCAGGATCTCCGCTATCCTTGACTCTGCCCGGAGGCGAGATATGACCTGTTTTAACACGGCGTTCTCCTGAAAATAGATACTCGCGCCGCGGTATAAGAACAGCGCCGCGGCAATGATCAGCGCGGCGGATATAATTCTTTTTAACTGTTTCATGAATATAAGTATATAGGGCCGGCTCTTCTTTTGCAATGCTTTCTCCGCCGTGCCCGCCGCGGGGCTTTCCGGCGGGCGCGGCGCGTAAAATGTCGCGCCCCTCTCTTCTGTCTGTGGTATAATAGCCCCATGATCTACGACAGGTTTCAACAGGAAGCGATCGATAGTATAAACGCGGGGCATTCCGTGCTGGTTTCAGCTCCTACCGGCGCGGGGAAAACCGTTATCGCGGAACATGTTATTATCGACTGTATCACTAAGAACAAAAAGGTTATTTATACGGCTCCCATCAAGGCCCTTTCCAATCAAAAGTTCCGGGACTTCCAGGAAAAATTCCCCGATAAAACCGGGATCCTTACCGGAGATGTAAGTATTAATTCACACGCCCCGGTACTCATAATGACCACGGAAATTTTCAGGAACAAGGTTTTAGAGGAAAATTCCGGAATGGAAGAATATTCCTGGATCATTTTCGACGAGATACATTACCTCGACGATTATGAACGCGGCACAGTATGGGAAGAGTCTCTTATGTTTCTGCCGGAGCATATGCGCGTCCTCGCGCTGTCCGCCACGATACCCAACATAGACCAGCTTGCCGGCTGGATAAAAGACATACACATTAAGGACCTTACGGTAATAAAAGAAGAGGCCCGGCCGGTCCCTCTGCATTTTTTCTACCAGTGTCAGGGGGAAGTCGCCGATAACTTCAACAAACTCAAGTCTCTCGGGCTCTCCAACGCCCTTCCCCGCGCGTATCCTCGAGGGAGGGCGCTCCCGCATCAGAAAAATCTAAGGCCCAACAAAATCGGCCCTTTAATGGACCACCTCGGGCAAAACGACCGTCTCCCATGCCTTTATTTCGCGTTCGGCAGGAGGAGATGCGAATATCTCGCGGAAGATATGCACTCTTTCAGTTTTTTAGATCAGGAAGAACGGAAAAAAATATCCGATCTTTTTTTCTCTCTCTGCGACAGGTTCGATATTACGAACCAGAAAAGCGCCGCCCAGATGCTTCCGTACATACAAAGAGGGATCGCTTATCATCACGCGGGTATGCTCCCCACGCTTAAAGAGGTAATAGAACGGCTTTTTACCAGCGGGTTGATAAAAGTTATTTTCACGACCGAGACTTTCGCCCTCGGAATAAACATGCCAGCGCGCACCGTGGTCTTCGACGAACTGAGAAAATTTTACGGCAGGGGCTTCTCTGACCTTAAAACACGCGACTTTTATCAAATGGCCGGCAGGGCGGGCAGGCGCGGCATGGACAAAGAAGGCTTCGTATATACCAGGGTTAACCCCCATCAGATAACCGCGAGCCGGCTTCACAGGATAATTTTCGGGGAACCTGAACAGGTAAAAAGCAAATTTAACACTTCTTACGCCACGCTCCTGAACCTGTATGAAAAATACGGTGAAAAGCTGTATGACATCTACCCTCTCACTTTCCATTATTTCCAGGAAAAAAACCAGTCCAGAAAAAAAGCCCTTTTCTCCCTGCGGTCCAAGATACTTCTGCTTAAAGACCTGGGGTGCATAAGAAAAAATGTCCTTACGGAAAAAGGCCGCTTCGCGTCGAAAATATACGGCTACGAACTCCCGCTCTCCGAGCTGTATGACCAGGGCATTCTTACAACGCTTTCTCCCATAGAGCTCGGGATACTCACGCTTTCTCTTGTCTTTGAACCGCGTAAAGGCACCGCTTTTCCGCGCCTGGACAAACGGACAAAAAGACTGCGCTCTATCACGGATAAAATAGCGGCATCGATCCACAGGAAAGAAGAGCGCCTGGGGATCTCGCCCTTAAGCAAAAGTTTTTATTTTCATCTTTCTTCCTGCCTCGAAGCGTGGATGAGAGGCGCCGCTTTTGAGAACATCCTTACAGAGACCGACGCGGATGAAGGGGAGATCATTCGCTGTTTCAGAATGTGCACACAGAACCTGCGGGAAATACTGGACACCCCCGTTTCGCGGGAGCTCCGGGAAACAGCAAAAAAGGCGCTTGTTCTGATAAACCGCGATATTATAGACGCGGAAAAACAGCTCCGCCAGTAGGCCTTTTTACCTCTGGCCTCTGCCTGTTTTTCATGCCTTCCTGAACTCCGTCGTTCAGGCTGAACACGGCGGCAGGTCTTATTTTCTCATAACAAAAGACAGGGTACGGCTCTCCGTCCCATGTTTCCGGAAAGAAAAAAGTTCCTTCTTTCCGCACGCGGTGCATATCTCCATGTCCAGAAAATTTTTCCCTTTAAGCCCGTTGCGGACCAACGCTTCTCTGGCGAATTCCACCGGGTCAAAAAAAGTCCTCCCCTTTTTTCTGGATAAAAAAGGGCTTATCCTGAAATATCCTTCAAATTCCTTTCCGACTTCATAACAGCATTTTCTGAGCCCCGGCCCGGCGGCTACCCGGAAAGAAGAAAGATCATATTCTATATTCTCCAGAATGCCTTCGCCCGCGCCTTTCCAGCCCATATGCACAACCCCTATGATCCGTTCCTCTTTGCTGTAAAAGATAAGCGGCAGGCAGTCCGCTGTTCTGACCGCGAGAACGAGGTTCTTTTTCCGCGTAAAAAGCCCGTCTCCCTTATACTGCCCCTCCCTTACGGCTGTGGCTATATCCGCTGAGTGCGTCTGCTTCATGTATCCCACGGGTCTTTCTTTTTTATAAAAAGAAAAGGCCGCCTTTATATTACCCGGAAGGTCGCCGTTTAGAGAGGTTTTCGTAAATCCCGTTATTATTGAAGCGCCGAAGGCCTTTTCAAGAAAATAACAGTGTTCCGTTTCTATAAGTTTCATTTACTCCCCTTCTACGGATTCATCCGCTTCATTTCTTCTCTTTAAGGATAAGTTCTCCCCGCGCGGGGTCTACCTTCATAGAAAACCGGTCAAGAAAAGACATACCCAAAAGGCCGGGCTGTCCGTTAAGATCCATGGTAACAGCCCGAACATCCTTCGCCTCGGCCCGGCCGACCCTCACAGATCCCAGGACCAGCGGGATCCCCTTTCTTTCCGTACCGTCAGCCAGAGTTACGGAGACTTTCTCTGCCGCTTTTACCTGCCATCCGTATAACCTTACCGCGTCCTCAATAGAAATAAGCACAACCGTAGCTCCCGTGTCGACAACCAGCGGGATCTTAACGCTTCCGTTCACAACCGCGTCTACTGTGATCTTCGCCTTCTCCGGTATTTTAATTTTATGTTCTTTCTCCGCTGTGTGCCGGGAAAGATCCGCTTCCTTCTCTTTCAGGTTGTCCTGTATCCGTTTTTGCACCTCACGTTCGTTTTCTTTTTGTTCCCCCCTATTCCTTCTGACTTCCTCTTTGCGGGACATTACCTGTCTTAACAGAAGGTTTTTGCCTTCGCCTTCGGGAGCCTCTATCTTTTCTATCTCCCCTTTATAAAGCGCGACCGTTCCGAACCCCACATCCAGTATTATTTTGTCCGCTGTCTCTTCTATCAGAAAACCTTCTATCTGCCCCTGTGTTTTTAAAACTACAGTTACCGGTTTCTGCTCCTGTTTTTGCGCCGCGGCAGAGTATTGCCCGAACAAACAAATGACAAGCGCGGCTAAAGACGCCCTCCGCAGTATCTGCTTTCCGGACTGTTTTCCCCGTTTGTTTTTTTTCATCTCGAAAAAAATAAAGAGGCTGTGCTTACATACGCCGGTAAGAATGTTTCCCCCGGGCCGTATAAAAAACACGCCTCTTTTTTGTAAAAAATTTAATTTATCTGCCCACCGCTTTCATCAGCGGCCGTGTCGTATACAAATGGGCCTTTACCTGTTTTACATATTCTTCGGCCAGAACCGTTATCTCATCTTTAGTATAACAATGGACAGTCACGCTACCCGTTTCTCCGGGTTTGGTTTCTTCATGCAAAATGTCTTTTTCTGTTTTTCCCATTTCGCAGCCTCCTTTGTTATTTTACCGGTTCATCTATAACGCTTCTCCCTTTTTCTTCCGCCTCAACAAAAACGGCCTTTCTTTTGTGAAAGGCCGTTTTTACTTTTTTATTATCAGCGCCATCCGCGTCTCCCCCGACAGCTTATTATCGTTTCTCTTTGTCCCGCCGTACAAAAAGATATTTTACCTTTATACCTGCTTTTTTTCAAGAGATCTTTTCCACAACGCTTTCCACCCCCCTGTTTTCCCCGCCCGGCCTGATAATTTCTTGCTATTCGTGGTGTCTTACTATAAAATTACTATTATAAACCGAGGAGAAAAATATGTGTCGTTCTTTAAAGATAGCCTTCCTTTTCTTCATTTTCTTTTTTTCCGCTCTCTCTTCTTTTCCGCAGGACGCGGACTTCTGGAAAGCAATGAACGAGAAAAGTATACAGCTATATAAAGATGGTAACTACAGCTCCGCCCTCAGCCTGGCGCAAAAAGCCCTGGTTCAGGCGGAAAAATTCGGCCCGGCCCACTTTTATACCGCTCAATCGATTAACACCCTCGGCCTCATATACAAAGCGATGGGGAACTATCAGGACGCGGAAAACATGTATACCCGCGCCGTGTCTATTTATGAGCAAAATCCGTCTCTTGACCGGCTTTCTCTTTCCGAAACCCTGTGCAATACAGGAGACCTTTATTTATCCGAACAAAAATACAAAGAAGCTGAATCCCTTTATCAAAAAGCTCTGGCAATACGAGAAAAGGAGCTCCCCCCCCGGCACCCCGAAATAGCCGTGGCAAAACAATCCATCGCTAAAAGCCTCGCGAATTCCGGGCAATATGAAAACGCCGAACCGTTATACGAAGAAGCTCTCGGTATATACAGGGAGGTTTTCGGCGAAAACCATCCCTATGTCGCCAGGATACTGAACGACCTGGCGGAAATATACCAGGCCGACGGCAAATACGCGAAAGCGGAACTGTTTTATAAGCGATCCTTAGCGCTCTGCGCTTCTTCCATGGGCCCTGATAATTTTTATTCTGCCACGCCCGGCACTAATCTGGCCTTATTATATACTGACGAAGGAAAATACCAGGAAGCTGAAGCCTTATACAAAAAAGCTCTGGAAATATATATACTGCATTTCGGCCCTGACCATATTTACACGGCCTCGGCTCTGAACAATCTGGGGTCACTGTACGGCGCCCAAGGCAGGTACAGAGAAGCCGAGCTTCAGTATAAAAAGGCGTTAACTGTCTGTGAAAAAGCCCTCGGCCCCGACAACCCTGAAGTCGCGACCGCCCTTAACAACCTGGCGGTACTCTACAGCGCCCAGGGCAGATACAGAGAAGCCGAACATATTTTCCTCCGGGCTCTCCGCGTAAGAGAAAAAGCTCTGGGCAAAAACCACCCTTACGTAGCTCAGTCTCTGCAGAATCTCGCGGAATTGTACAAGAGTTCGGGACAGGCGGAAAAAGCGAAACCATATGAAAAACGCGCGCGGGAAATACGAAACGCGGGAAGTGTGTAGAAAAAAATGCGCGTTATATAGAGAAGGCCGGGTCCGTCGCGACGTTTTTCTTCAACCCAACCCTGAAATAAGTCCTTCCCGCTATTTCCGACCCGAGATACACCTCGACCCTGTACCGCCCTTCGCGTGGAAGAAAAAGATCCGTAATGCGGCCCACAACGATATGTTCATGATAAATATTTTCAAGCAGGAACCTGTTCTCAAGCTCGAAACTGTTAAATATTTCCAGTGAATTTTCCGGGTCAACGATACGTACCACCTGCTGAAATTGCGCCCCCTGACCGTCGCCCCATTTTGTGACAACGAACATCTCCGTCTTTACGGCGGGAATTTCATCAACTATAAAATTCTTAAATTCACCCTGATATGTGTTTTCTCCGGCAGGCTCTGTCTGCACTCCGCGGCATAAAAGAAGATTTTTCAGAACGGGTTTTATCGTTTCGTTTCTTTTTATTGTCTGCCGGTTTTTAATTGTTCCCGGCTCAGAAAGCCTGTTCATCAGCATCTATATTTATCCCTCTTACGGAAGTTTATGTTTTATTTAGTGAAGAAAGAAAAGAATAAAAATTTTGTATTAAGTATACTGACGTTCGCGGGAAAAGCAACGCCCCCCGTTTTTTTCTCCTCCGCTTTTTGAAGTTACCGTTTTCTTTCGCGGGCCTCCGGCTCTTATTGGTAAAACTCCACGGACGCAAGTTATCAGAGCGGACTCCCCTGCCATGATCTTTACCAGAGGCACCTGCTATTGCTAACCCCCAAGTAGAGACAAACCGATGTGTCCGGCCGGATAGATTAGGAGAACAATTTTTTTTATATAATACCACGGCCAAAAAATATCTGTCTTTGCAGGGGCAAAAAACTTTTCGCCCTGTTTAATAAAAGAGATGGGGCGAAACACTAGCCCGCATTTCTCACAAACGGTCTATTACAAAAACATAACTGCTTGCATCTACTGCGTTTTCGCAAAAAAATGAGTTTGACGTACTTCAGTACGCCTTCACTCATTTTTTCACTCAGGCCTTGTATCTACAAGCATTTATGTTTTTTCACAACGACCGTTTGTGAGAAATGCGGGCTAGGGGCGAATAATTATTCGCCCCTACAGGAAGAATTAATGGCGGGGCGGACGGGGCTCGAACCCGCGACCTTCGGATCGACAGTCCGACGTTCTAGCCAACTGAACTACCGCCCCGCGAAATATGCGGATATATTTATAGCATAGAAGACTTACATCGTCAATTCATTTTCGCTATATAAACTTTATGGTGGGCGCGACAGGGATCGAACCTGTGACATCTACCTTGTAAGGGTAGCGCTCTAAACCAGCTGAGCTACGCGCCCGGTTGCTTACAGGTTCCTTATTATATCTTAGACCCGCAAACCGGTCAAGGATAAGAATGCTTTTATTCGTCTTCGTCTCCGGTTTCTTCCTCTTCTTCGGACCCTTCTTCCGCGTCGTCCGCGCCTTCCCCGGACAGATCTTCTTCCTCCAGGTCTTCTTCCGGGCCTTCTTCGTCTTCCGCGAGATCCTTTGCTATTTTCTCTATTTCCCCTTTTACCTCAGGAGAGGATAGTTCCGCTTTTGTCACATCCGCGTCCTCGTCTTCCTTGCCTATTACGCTCGCCACGGAAGTCAGTTTATCGGACGCGTTCAGGTTTATAACCCTTACTCCCTGCGTCGCCCTTCCTATGTTGCTTATCCCTTTTACAGCGACCCGCACTATCATGCCCTGTATAGAGATCAGCATAATTTCATCATCTTCTCTTACGCTCTTGATCCCCACTACTTTTCCGTTCTTCTCAACTATCTTGAGATTGATCACCCCGCTGCCTCCCCGTGACTGCAGCCGGTATTCGGAGAAGTCCGTACGTTTACCGTAGCCGCGTTCAGTAACAGTCAACAGCGTCCCGTCCGATTCTACTTTTACCATACCGACTACCCTGTCGTTTTTCCTGAGGCTCACGCCCTTCACTCCCTGCGCGCCTCTTCCCATAGGCCTTATATCTTTTTCCTTGAACTTGATGGCCTTCCCGCTTGTGGTCGCCATACATATCTGGTCGTCTCCCGAAGAAAGGACGGATCCTATCAAAAAATCCCCCTTGCTCAGGGTCATGGCTATGATTCCCCCTTTTCTGGGATTGCTGAACGACGCGAGCGGCGTCTTTTTTATCTTTCCTTCAGCCGTCGCCATAACGACGAACTGTCCTTCCTTGAATTCCCTCACAGGGACTACGGACGTTATCTTTTCGTCCTGGGAAAGGCCGAGAATGTTCACTATGGGACGCCCTTTGGTCCTTCTTCCGGCCTGCGGGATCCCGTGAACCTTAAGCCAGTGGAGTTTTCCCTCGCTTGTAAAAACAAGCATATAGTCGTGGGTTGAGGCGACATACAGATGTTCAATAAAGTCTTCCTCTTTTGTTTCCGCTCCGGCGACTCCTTTTCCTCCGCGCAGCTGTTTTCTATACGCGCTTACCGGAAACCTCTTTATGTATCCCGCGTGGCTCAGGGTGATCACCATGTCTTCTTCCGCGATGAGGTCTTCTATATCAAGGTCTTCCGATGTCCCGGTTATCTCCGTCCTCCTGGCGTCGCCGAATTTTTCTTTAATTTCCAGCGACTCTTCCTTAATAATAGCCAGTATCTTTTTATCGCTCGCGAGTATCCCTTTGAGCTTTTCAATAAGTTTCAACAGGTCTTTGTATTCGTTTTCCAGTTTTTCCGTTTCCAGGTTCGTCAACTGCTGAAGCCGCATCGCGAGGATCGCGACCGCCTGCCTTTCGGAAAGCTCGAAAGCTTTCATAAGGTTTATTTTCGCGGTCTCAGGATCTTTTGATTTCTTTATTATCTTTATCACCTCGTCCAGGTTTTTTATGGCGATCTTTAACCCTTCAAGGATATGAGCTCTTTCCTCCGCCTTGGCGAGATCGAATTTTGTCCTTTTTATTATTATTTCTTTCCTGTGCTTGATAAAAAGCTCCAGGATCTCTTTTAAATTCAGGACTTTAGGCCGGCTGTCGACAATAGCAAGCATGATAACCCCGAAAGTTTCCCGCACCTGTGTATGTTTATACATCTGGTTCATCACAACTTCCGCGTTCTGCCCTCTTTTAATGTCAATAACTATACGCATCCCGTCCCTGTCAGATTCGTCCCTTATGTCCGCTATGCCTTCGATCTTACGGTCTTTCACGAGATCCGCCGTGGCCGTTATAAGCCTTGTCTTGTTGACCTGATACGGTATTTCCGAAATTATCAGGCTCTCTTTCCCCCCTTTTTTCTGCTCTATATGCACTTTAGCCTGCATTTTAAGCGTCCCGCGGCCGGTCCTGTACGCCTGGACGATGCTGTCTCTTCCGCAGATAAGCCCCCCTGTAGGGAAATCCGGGCCTTTAACGATCTTGATCAGTTCGTCTATTTTGCAGGCGGGGTTGTCTATAATATGGCAGACCGCGTCAACTATTTCACCGAGGTTGTGCGGCGGGATATTTGTGGCCATCCCTACGGCGATACCGCTCGACCCGTTGATCAGCAGGTTCGGGAGGACCGCTGGCAGAACCTCCGGTTCTTTAAGCGAGCCGTCGAAATTCGGACGCCACCCTACCGTAGCTTTTTCTATATCTTTCAGCATATATTCGGTTATCCTGTGCGTCCTCGCCTCCGTGTACCTCATAGCCGCGGCCGGGTCGCCGTCTATTGACCCGAAGTTCCCCTGCCCGTCGATCAAGGGGTAGCGCAGAGAAAAATTCTGCACCATCCTGACAAGCGCGTCATATACCGCGGAGTCCCCGTGCGGATGGTATTTACCCAAAACTTCTCCGACGATCCTCGCGCTCTTCTTATACGGCTTATTGTACACTATACCCATATCCTTCATCGCGTACAGGATCCTTCTGTGTACAGGTTTAAGCCCGTCGCGTACATCCGGCAGCGCCCTTCCCACGATCACGCTCATCGCGTAATTTATGTACGAGTCTTTCATCTCCTCTTCAATGTGTACGGGTATTATTTTTTCATTTCTTGTATACATGCTTTCTCCTTCTTATTTCTTCGCCTTCATATTTTCCGCGCTTTCCGCCGTTATATGTCGAGGTTCTTCACGTCCCTGGAATGTTCCACGATAAAATTCCTGCGGGATTCAACATTGTCTCCCATCAGCACCGTGAACATTTCATCCGCCTCGACCGCGTCTTCTATCGTCACCTTCTGCAGTGTCCGCCTGTCCGGGTCCATGGTTGTTTCCCAGAGCTGTTCCGGGTTCATTTCTCCCAACCCCTTGTACCGTTGTATAGTCATCCCTTTCTCCCCTACGGTCAAAACATATTCAAGGAGGCCTTTCAATGAATATATCTTCTCCTCTCCGTCAATACAGAATAAGGGTTCTACCGCGGGTTTCATTTCTTTTTTCGTCCCTTTCTTGGTGACATACACGTCTCCTTCGACAGGAGCCTCTCTGTCGTAAGCCGCGATGTCTATTTCATATTTCGCTATTTCTTTCGTTATTTTTTCTATTTCCCGCGCTTCATAAAATTCGTGCACGAAGATTGTTTCTTTTTCTTCCTGCTGGTCTCCCTCCATGGATAGTTCCATATCCCCGAGCCCTTTTTTCGCCCTGAACGCGGCAAGTTCGTCGTCGCTGTATAAATATGTATCTTCGCCCCCCGCGGACACCCTGTAGAGCGGCAGTTTGTTCGTATCCTTCTCCCGCAACTTCAGATAACTGCTTATGTCTATCCCGCGCCTTTCTATCCCGAAGGACAGTTTTTCCAGCCGTATCAATAGTTCCAGCAGTTCCTTGAGTTTTTTCGGCGGAACAGCTTTCTTCCCGATTTCTATCTCAACCTTCATCCCGTCGATCCCCTGGTCTATAAGGAATTCTTTCATTTCCTTTTCCGTATTGATGTACTGCTCCGTCTTGCCTCTCTTTACTCTGTAAAGCGGCGGCTGCGCTATATATACATGTTCGTTTTCCAGAAGCTCTTTCATTTTTCGGAAGAAAAACGTCAGTATGAGCGTCCGTATATGTGACCCGTCCACGTCAGCGTCGCACATGAGTATGATCTTTCCGTAGCGTATTTTTGATACGTCGAATTCTTCGCTGATCCCGGCGCCTATGGCCGTTATCATGGTTTTTATCTCTGTGTTGCTTAAAACCTGGTTTATCCTGGCTTTTTCCACATTGAGTATTTTTCCCTTTAAGGGAAGGATCGCCTGATACCGCCTGTCCCTTCCCTGCTTCGCCGATCCTCCCGCGGAATCTCCCTCAACTATGTATAGTTCAGTAAGCGCCGCTTCTCTCTCCGAACAATCCGCGAGTTTCCCGGGGAGAGAGCCGCTTTCAAGCGCGCCTTTCCTTCTCGTGAGCTCCCGCGCTTTTCGCGCCGCTTCTCTCGCCCTTGAAGCCATTATAGCCTTTTTTATTATCTTCATGGCTATATCCGGGTTTTCTTCAAGATATGTGCCGAGAAGTTCGTTCGCGGCGGATTCCACGATCCCCTCTACTTCCGAATTTCCGAGTTTAGTTTTAGTCTGCCCTTCGAACTGCGGGTTCGGGATCTTCACGCTTATTACCGCCGCGAGGCCTTCTCTTGTGTCATCCCCGGACATCCCCTCGTCCCCTTTAAAAAGCCCCCTGTTTTTTCCATACGCCTTCATCGTTCTTGTAAGTGCGGATTTAAAACCGGTAAGGTGCGTTCCTCCTTCTATGGTGTTAATATTATTCACAAAGCTGAAAATGTTTTCCGAATATCCGTCATTGTACTGCATTGCCACTTCCAGAATAACGTCGTCGTTTTCCTTCTCAAAATAGATTATCTTATTGTGTACAACGGTTTTATTTTTATTCATGTGCTCCACGAAAGATACTATGCCGCCCTTATAAAAAAACTCCGCCTCTTTGTTATCCGTCCGTTCGTCCTTAAGATATATCTTCACGCCCTTGTTTAAAAAGGCGAGCTCTCTTAACCTCGCCGCCAGAATATCATAGCTGAAGATCGTGGTCTCTTTAAATATTTCCCCGTCGGGTTTAAAGGTTACGCTTGTCCCTGTTGTTTTCGTGCTTCCCAGGACCTTGACCTGCGACACGACTTTCCCGCAGTTATATTCCTGATGATGTACCTTTCCGTCCCTTTTTACTTCTAC
>JBDRAX010000040.1:0-15079 GCA_043823375.1 Candidatus Omnitrophota bacterium
TGCCCGCTTACGCTGGATTACGGGACAGCGAAGCTTTTCGTGGACAATCTTGATGTGGACTGGATCCCCGTGGGCGGCACGGATATCGGAGCGGCTGTCAGAAAGGCCGCGCAGGCTTTTGAAGGCCATGAAAAAAAACACAGGGTGCTGATCATTGTTACGGACGGAGAGGATCAGAAAGGGGACGCGCTGCGGGCTGTAGAAGAAGCTAAAAAGAACGGGATAGTCATATTTCCCGTATCCATAGGGAGGGCCGAAGGGGCGCCTATCCCCGTACTGGACGATGACGGGCGAAAAGTATTTCTTAAAGACCGTTCAGGCCGGATCGTATTGAGTAAGGCCGACCCTGTCCTGCTTCAGAAGATGGCTTTAATGACAGGAGGAAAAAAGGGGTCGATAGGTTCAGGGAATTCTCCTCTTGAGGAGATCTACGGGGAAGAGGTCTCTAAAATGGAAAAAAAGGAACTTGAATCATCGCGGCAGAAGAGGTTCGAGAACAGGTACCAGTGGCCTCTTTTCGCGGCGATCATTCTGTTCGTGATAGAGGCGGTATTGAACGAAAGAATGAGAGAGAAGAAAACCCCGGGAAAGAACCGCCGTGTTTTGACCGGGCATAACGGGGGACTCACATGAGTAAAGTTTTCTGCGCGGCGATAATCATGATCAGCGTGTTCAGCATGGGTTTTACGGGAAATACTCTTTCCGGCAAAATACGTGAAGGTAATAAATTATATGAAAATAAGGATTATGACGCGGCTCTTGTTAAATATAATGATGCCCAGGCGGACGATCCCGCCAGAGCGGAAATTTTCTTTAATATGGGGAACGTGTTCTACCGGCAGAAGAAATACGAAGAAGCGATAGACGCCTTCAAAAAATCCATGGAAAAAGGGGATCAGGGCCTTGCGGGTAAAGCGCTGTATAACACGGGTAACGCGCTTTTTCAGCAGGGCCGGTTGAAAGAAGCGCTGGAAACTTACAAGCAGGCTCTGGAACGCGATCCGGACGATGTTGACACAAAATATAATATAGAATATACGGAGCGGAAAATTAAAGAGATGCTTTCGCGATGCCGGCAGACTAAGCAGGAAGCGGAGAAGGACCAGTCCAGGAAAGAGCAGTCCGAACAGCAGGAGAAACAGGGGCAGGAAGCCGGGGAGGGCGCGAAGAAGGAAGGAGAGGGGCAGTCGGGGGATCCGGCGCGGGGAGCCCGGCGGGAAGATAATGAAAAAGAAAAACAGGCCGGCGCTCAAGGCCGGGCCGGGATGGATAACCGCGACGAAGAAAATAAAACCGGCGATGAAAAATCTATCGCGGAAGAAAAGGGATCCGCCGGAGATAAACAGGATGAAATGTCGGGCGCGGAAGAAAAAGCGGAGGGGCAGGGGGAAAGCCGGGAGGGTGAGAAAAAGGGAACAGGGCGGAGCCGAGAAGGCAGGCCGGGAGAGAAAAAGGAATTGAATAAAGAGGAAGCAGAGAGATTCTTGTCGAGCTTTGACCAGGATCAGAAAAATCTTGTGCCTCCGGACAATCAGAAAGAGGGAAGAGGACGGGAGCCTTATGTCGAAAAGGATTGGTAGTTTAGTTTTTCTGGCTTTTTTTCTGATCTGTCCGTGCGGGATCTCGCGCGCGGCGGAGCCGGAAGTATCCATGTCGCTGAACCGGAATGAGATCGTAATAGGGGACAGCGCGATATTGACTATTACGGTGCGGGGCCTGAATTCCGCCGAAGTTCCGCAAGTGCCCGCTATACCGGGTTTTAACGTCAGATTCGCGGGTACGAGGCAGGAATCTTTTTCCAGCTTTACTATGATCGTGCAGGGGAAACAGGTTAAAAAAGAATCAACGGGCGGAGGGTATAATTTCGATTATGAATTAAAACCGGAGAAAACCGGTGTTTTCAATATACCTTCTTTTCCCATTTCAATAGACGGTAAAATATACCGGAGCCGGCCTTTTCAGATAAACGTGATAGAGCGATCCGAGCGGGGGAACGACATTTTTGTCGAAGTCGAGATGGACAAGCGGAAAGTGTACCTGGGAGAAAAGATACTCCTTACCTTTAAATGGTACCTGAATAAGGATGTCGGCGGATATAAGATAAATATCCCGTGGCTTGAAAGTATGAAGAATTTTCTTATAGCGCCTCCTGAGGCGGATAATAACAAACGTTATATCAGCCTTATGGTCAATGGCGACCAGCAGGTAGCGGCTTTAAAAACAAGAGAACTTTACAAGGGCCAGCCGTATACGGTAATAAGCTTCCAGGAGATTTTGACCCCGATGGCGGCGGGTGTTTACACACTGCCTCCCGCTTTTATAAAGTGTGAAGTGATAACCGGGTATGAGAAAAGGCCCGGAAGAAGCAGAATGGATGATTTTTTCGATTTTGATTCGGATTTCAGCAGTATTTTCGGGTCAGGAAGGAGAGCTATAACCGAAACTGTAGCTGTCAGCTCAAATCCGGCCGAAATAACCGTATCGGAGGTTCCCGCGGCCGGCCGGCCGGAGACATTTAACGGAGCGGTGGGCAGATTCGATTTTACGGTAGACGTTAAGCCTCTCACATTGAAGGCTGGAGAACCTGTGACTGTTACGATGAAGGTATCAGGTTCCGGAAATATCGAGCAGGTAACCCTTCCTGTATTCCCTGAAATGGAAGGCTTCAAAAGTTACGAACCGGAAAGCAAAGTTGATGTTTCCGGGAGCCGAGGCGAGTTGTCGGGAGAGAAAGTTTTCGAAAAAGTCCTGATACCTAAAAAAGAAGGGGACTACAGGCTTCCTCAAATTTCATTTACTTTTTTTAACCCCCTTATGGAGAAATATCAGACGATCTCAAGAGGCCCTTTTGACTTACGCGTGGAGAAGGCGGAAAAGGAGGAAGAAGTACACGTTGTCGCGCTTACGCCTCAGCCCGCGGAAAATAACGGCGAAAACAGGGAGATCAGGATACTGAAACAGGACATAAGGTATATCAAAACCAGCCTGGGGGCGCTTGTTCAGCCGGATGAACCGATGAATGAAAACCGGGGTACGCGTGCCGCCTGTTATGTTTTGCCGGTTATCGCGCTGGCCGGGCTTTTTGTTTTTCAGAGGAGAAGGGAACGTTTCCGTACGGACATAGGATTTGCCCGCAGCCGCAAAGCCTTAAGCAATATCAGAGGCTTTATGAAAGAAGCTGAACGATCCATGGAAAAACAGGATACCCGGGGTTTTTATGACGCGTTGTCAAAAGGCATGAACGCGTATCTGGCGGATAAATTGAACCGCGCCGCGGGCAGTATCCATCCGGCAATAGCGGAGGAACTCGCGGACAAAGGCCTGGATAAAGAAAAAACGGAAGCTGTCAGGGATCTGTACAGGACATTTGAGTTAGTTCTTTTTTCTTCTGTCAGTATCGATCCCGGGAAACTGAAGAGCGACTATGAAGTTTTTAAATCAGTGGTTTCGTCACTGGAAAGGATTTTGTGATGAGGCGTATTTTCAGCGTAATATCAATTCTGGTTTTTATGGGTATGAGCCTGATCCCGGCCGTATGCCTGGCTGAAACCGCGGATGAACTTTTTTTCGAGGCGAACAAGGCTTATTCTGAAGGTGACTATGAAAAAGCGGCGGCTTTGTATGAGGAAATAGCGGCAAAAGGCGCTGTAAGCGGTAATCTTTATTATGACCTTGGTAACGCGTATTTCAAGTCGGGGAAAAAAGGAAAAGCGCTGGTTTGCTATGAGAGGGCGGGGAAGTTTATCCCGCAGGATGAAGATCTGCGGGCGAATTACGCGTTTGTCCGGTCCCTTATGGACATAAAACAGCCGGAGGAAAAATATCCCTGGTATGAAAAAGCTTTTATCTCCGCGCGCGACAGTTTTTCTCCGGGCGCGTGGTATTTTATTTCTCTCATGCTTTTTCTCTCTGTTTGTGTTTTGATCGGAGTTTCTTTTTTTAAAACCCGGTACAGGAAAAAAATATATCTGGCGTCCGCGGTTCTGGGAGTTTTATTTTTTCTTTCCATGTTTGTTTTTCAAAAAGGTGATCGATCGGGTAAATACGCGAAAACTGGTATCATAATAGTGCCTGCCGCGGAAGTCAGGTATAGCCCTTCATATTCAGGCGCTGTCGCTTTCGAACTTACCGAAGGAACTAAGGCGCAGATCTTGAGAAAAGAGGGGGATTGGAGCCAGATAAGGTTAACCCGCCGTAATTCGGGATGGGTCGAGTCGTCGGCTATCGAGGAAATATAGTGTGCTCCGGCGGGAGTTATCGGGAAATTCCCGCTTTTTCTGATACGGTTTGCCTTTAATATTTATAATGGAGATTCGCTAAGGAGGAAGACCGCCTGAGTATTATCCACCCTCGCAGGGGCAAATTGCATATGCCTTTAGACACGAGGCAAAATCATGAAAAAAAACAGGCAAACAAGAGGCGGATGACACTGCGGAGCATGTTAGTAAGTGGTATTCAACCGGAAGAAAAGAGCGGTGTAAGATTGGCACGATGCGGTTTGGGGCACATGCAATGTGCCCCTACGGGTAAGTAACAAAGAAGAAAGATAAGCGGTGTTTTGGATGAATCGGTTCGTGGGCATATGATGTGAGCAGGTGCGGCATTGAAATTTTTCTGTTGGTCGTAGGTAGGGGCACATTGCATGTGCCCTTTGAGTACGATGCGAAACCATAAAAAAACAGGCAAACAAGAGGCGGATGACACCGCGGAACATGTTAGTAAGTGGTATTCAATCGGAAGAAAAGAGCGGTGTAAAATTGGCACGACGCGGTAAGGGGCACATGCAATGTGCCCCTACGGGCGAAGCATGACACCTCCTATTGTATCGCGAAGTATAGGTAGGGTAACGCTCAGGGGGAAGATCCCTGCCCCGTTTCTTTTAACAGGCATACTTTCTATGGGATGGTAACGCGCTCTTACCGTGGAATATGATCATACGCAGAGGGCACGCGCGGTCCTTGAAATATTACAATAAATATTATATAGTAATTAGCGACAGATCTAAACGGCGGCAACTTTATTCTAAAGGAGGAAAAATGTCCAGGGGGATAGTCGAAATAAACGAAAAGATCGAACGCGAGAGCGCTTTTGTGGATCAGCTTATGATGGAAATCCGAAAAGCCATTGTCGGGCAGGACTACCTTATAGAAAGGCTGCTGGTAGGGCTTTTAGCTAACGGCCATGTTCTTATCGAAGGAGTCCCGGGGCTGGCTAAGACCATGTCTGTGCGCGTGCTTTCTTCCGCGATAAGCACAAAATTCCAGAGGCTTCAGTTTACTCCGGACCTTTTGCCCGCGGACATTATCGGGACGCTTGTTTATAATCCTAAAGACGGCGATTTCACCACTAAAAAAGGCCCTATTTTTTCGAATATAATACTCGCGGACGAAATAAACCGCGCGCCCGCCAAGGTCCAGAGCGCTCTTCTGGAAGCCATGCAGGAGAGGCAGGTCACCATAGGGCAGAACACATTCCCGCTCGATGAGCCTTTTCTTGTTCTGGCGACACAGAACCCGATAGAGCAGGAAGGTACGTACCCTCTGCCTGAGGCGCAGGTTGACAGGTTCATGCTGAAAATTAATATAGGCTATCCTAACCGCGAGGAAGAACACCGGATAATGAAGATGATGGCTTACACGGATAAAAAGATAGAGATCTCGCCCGTTGTTTCACCCGGCAAGATCCTCGAAGTACGGAAACTCATCAATGAGATATATATAGACGAAAAGATCGAGAAATATATAGTTGATATCGTTTTCGCGACGCGCGAGCCTAAAAGTTACGGGCTTGATGACCTTGACGGGCTCATCAGCTTCGGGGCTTCTCCGCGCGCGAGCATAAATATGGTCCTCGCTTCAAAGGCTTACGCGTTTATCAAAAGGCGGGGGTATGTGATCCCGCAGGATATTAAATCCATAGGCCCTGATGTACTAAGGCACAGGGTAATACCGAGCTATGAAGCCGAAGCGCAGGAAAAAACATCCGAAGACATCATAAACAGAGTGTTTGAAGAGGTAGAAGTACCGTAACCGGCTCCCGGGGGAAAATGATACCCAGAGAAATCATATCCAAGATAAAAAGGATACAGATAACGACTTCACGGAAAGTTACCGACGTATTCGCCGGGCAGTATCAGAGTGTATTCAAGGGGTCGGGAATGGAATTCAGTGAAGTCCGTGAATACACGGCCGGTGACGAGATCCGGTCCATTGACTGGAACGTTACCGCGCGCATGGGGCACCCTTATGTGAAAAAATTCGTGGAGGAGAGAGAGCTTACGATCATGATACTTTTAGATACTTCCATGTCATGCCGTTACGGGACAGTCGCGCGCCCTAAGAGCGAACTGGCGGCGGAGGTCTCTTCCGTAATAGCTTTTTCCGCTATCCAGAATAACGATAAGGTGGGGATGATCACTTTCGGCGACAGGGTGCGGAAATACATCCCTCCGCGTAAAGGCGCGCGCCACGCGCTGCGTGTCGTGAGGGAAGCTTTGTATAATACTTCCGGGCGGGGGATAACGGATATGAACGGCGCGCTTGAATTCCTTAACAGAGTGACAAAGCGTAAGACCATCACTTTTATCCTGTCCGATTTTTTCGCCCCGGATTTCAGGAAAACACTTTCGATCCTTAATAAAAAACACGATATCATAGCCATTGTGGTTACGGACCCGTCGGAACTTGTCCTGCCGCGGGCGGGGATAGTTGACCTGCATGACGCGGAGACCGGCGAACCGTACGCTGTTGACACTTCGTATAAAAAGACAGCCCGGCTTTACAATGAAAATGCCGGAAGGGTGGCGGACGAACGGCGTAAACTTTTCAGGTCGGTAAATGTGGACAGCATCGATATAAGTACTGACGCGTCATACGCGGTGCCGTTAACCAGGTTTTTCAGGATGCGCGAGAGGCGCAAGGCGCGGCATTAAGAAAGGTGAATATGAACCGGTTTTTGAGATACACGTCTCTCGCGGCGGTATTGTTATGCGCGGCGGTTTTCGTTCCCGCGGCATCTTCATCCGGCCTTGAGATCAAAGCGTCGGTTGACAGGCCTGAGGCGCGCGTAGGTGACAGAATAACATTGAAGGTCACCGCTCAGAACGCGGCCGGGTATGACGTCATATTCCCGGAAAAGCCCCAGAGGCCCGGAAATTTTTCATTCGTCGCGGCAAAGCCCGTGAATAAGCCCGCCGGAAGGAGCGGCGCCCCGGGCCGGGAATATGTCCTGACGGTATTTAAACCGGGCACATACATCATACCGCCTGTACAGGTCAAATATAAAAAGCCGGGTGAAGATGAATGGAAAACCGCGGAAAGCCCGGGCGCGCGGGTAGAAGTAGCCACGCTTTTAACCGGAAAAGAGAAAGATATACGCGGGCCGAAAGGCCTGCTTGTTTTTGGAAACAAGGTTTCAAAGATATTTCTTGTCGCAGTAATGGCCGCGGCGTATCTGATATTATTCCGCTTCTTGTGGACGAGGCGGAAAAACAGGATCTTCCTCCTGAGGAAGAAAAAAAGCCTGTCTGAAACGGCGCTTGAAGAACTGAAAAAACTGAAAGGCATGGATCTTCCCGCTCAGGGCAGGGTGAAAGAGTTCTTTACCGGGATATCGGGCATTATACGTGTCTATATCGAAAACAGGTTTTCATACCGCGCGCCGGAAATGACGACCGAAGAATTTCTGGCCGCTGTAAATGTTTCAGGTGACCTTCTGGCTGAACACAAAGCTCTTTTGAGGGATTTTTTATCCAGGTGTGATATGGTTAAATTCGCGAAATACGGCCCCACAAATGTCGAAATAGACCAGAGCTATGATTCCGCGAGGCGGCTTGTCGAACAGACCGCTTCAAAAGATAAAACGGGGGAAAAAGAAGAATGATCAGGCTGCAGGACCCGGTGATGCTTTTTCTCTGTCTTTTACTTCCCTTGTTTATCTTTCTGGGGAACAGGTTTTCTTCTAAAACGCGGGGGTCTCTGCGTTTCTCCAACAGTGAACTGTTAAAACCGCTTAAGCCTCCCTTGCGGTTGAGCCTGAGGGGCGGCATGGTATACCTGAGAGCCGCAGGCCTTTTGATGATCATTTTCGCGTTAGCGAGGCCCCAGTCTGTTTTTGAACAGAGGAAAATTTATGTCGAAGGTATAGATATCGTCCTCGCCATAGATGTCTCCAGCAGTATGAGGGCAATGGATTTTCAGATGGAAGGAAGGCGCGTTGACAGGCTCGAAGTTGTAATGAAAGCGGTTTCGGATTTTATAGCCAAAAGGCCGGATGACAGGATAGGCGTAGTCGCTTTTGCCTCTTACGCGTACACGGTATGCCCGCTTACGCTCGACCATGAATGGGCGGAAAAGAACCTCGATAGAGTGCAGATCGGCATGGTTGAAGACGGTACCGCGATAGGCGCGGCGATAAGCGCGGCCCTTAACAGGTTGAAGGATACCGGTACGAAAGAAAAGATCATAATACTTCTGACAGACGGAAGAAATAACGCGGGAAGGATATCCCCCATGATGGCGGCTGAGGCGGCGAAGGCGCTTGGCGTGAGGATATATACTATAGGGGCGGGGACAAAAGGCCTGGCGCCGTATCCTGTAAAAGATATGCTGGGTAACGTAGTACTTAAGCCGGTTCCCATAGAAATAGATGAGGACCTGCTTAAAAAGATAGCGAATGAGACGGGCGGAATATTTTTCAGGGCTACCGACACCGAATCTCTTGAGCGCATTTATGAAAAGATAGATGAAATGGAAAAGACGCCTATGGAAGAGACCGGATACAATTTTTATGAAGAAATGTTCGGTTTTCTTCTTATTCCGGCCATAGGGCTTCTTCTCCTTGAGATCTTTCTTTCGAATACGCTTTTGAGGAGTATACCGTAAAGGATCTTTTTGCCCCGCGCGGCCGGGAGGAGATAAATAAAACATGATATTCGGAGCTTCTTATATCGCGGTATGGTTCTGGGGGATACCTCTTCTTATCCTTTTTTTTATTATGTCCGAGCGTCTAAAAAAGAGGAGCCTCCGGAATTTTGCCGAGAGTAAACTGTGGAGCGAACTCTCAGGCGCTTTCAGCCCCGGAAAAAGGAAGCTTAAACAGGCGATGCTGGCAGTGGCGTTTTCCTTTATTTTACTGGGTTTGATGCGCCCGCAGGCGGGTTTTTCCTGGCGGGAAGTAAAACGGCAGGGGTTGGATATCCTTATCGCTCTGGACACTTCGAAAAGTATGCTCGCGGAAGACGTGAAACCGAACAGGCTCGAAAGGGCGAAGCTCGCGATAAGAGACCTTGTGCGGAAGCTGGAAGGAGACAGGATAGGTCTTCTCGCTTTTTCCGGCACGTCTTTTCTCCAGTGCCCGCTCACGATCGATTATAACGGGTTTCTTCTCGCTCTGGACGATGTCGACATAAATACTATTCCCGTGGGAGGGACTTCTCTGGCGAACGCGGTATACGGCGCTTTTAAAAGCTATGAGAACGTGAAACAGGAAAATAAGGTTTTGATAGTTATAAGCGACGGAGAGGACCTTGAGAGCGGGCTGAAAGAAGCCCTCGAAGAAGCGAAAACTACAGGCCTCAGGATATTTACCGCGGGGATAGGGACGAGTGAGGGAGACCTCATCCCCGTGCCCGCCGGATCGGGTAAAAAAGAGTTTCTTAAATCCGCGGACGGGAAACTGGTCCGGACCAGGCTTGTCGAAGATCTACTGCGTAAGATATCGGAAGAGACGAACGGGGTGTATGTCCGCGGCGCGGGATCAGGCGGCGGGCTTGACGCGCTGTATGACGAAAAGTTGTCGACGCTTGAAAAACAGGAACTCAAGAGCAGGATGGAAAAACAGTATAATGAAAAATTCCAGCTGCCTCTGGCGGCCGCGTTCCTGATACTGTTACTGGAACCTTTGATAGGTGACAGAAAAAAAGAGAATTTTAAAAACAAAGAGCCGGGCGCGTGAGCGGCTCTCAGAACCCGTGGAACAGCCGGGGCATATTTTCATGAGAACAATACGATGTATGCTGATCATTATTTTTTTTGTATCCGCCGGTACTTTTCCCGCGGCGGAAAGCCGTGCTTCTGTGACGGGTATGGTAAAAAAAGCGGATAAAATGGTTGATGAAAAGGAATATGACAGTGCTATTGACATGTATGACAAAGCGCTTGAAAAACGGCCGGATGATCCGGTTATCTTATACAACAGGGCTTCCGCGCTGTACCATAAAGGCAAATTTGACGAGTCGAAAGATGATTTCCTGAAGTCCATTTCAACCGGCAGTGAAAGCATAGAGAGTAAAGCTGTGTACAACGCCGGGAATTCAATATATCGGTCCGGCGAATTTCTCGAAAAGAAAGATAAAGAGGCGGCTTTGAAAAAATATACAGAAGCTGCGCAGTACTTCAAAAGGTCAATGGAACTTGCCCCTGACGATATGGACGCGAAATTCAATTACGAGTTTACTTTAGAAAAGATCAAGAACATACAGAATAAATCCGATAATCAAAATAACCAGGACCAGAAAGATCAGCAGGATAAAGATAATCAGAAGGACCAGGACCAGAAAGACCAGCAGGATAAAGATAATCAGGAAAATCAGGACCAGAATGACCAGAGCCAGCAGGGTGAGGATGAAAGTCAGGGCGGAGCCGGCGGGCAATCACCTGATCAGTCCCCGGATTATGATGGCCAGGATGAGCCGCAACCTGACCAGATGAGCAAAGAAGATACTGAAATGCTTTTAAAAACTCAGGAAGAGGAAGAAAACAGGGTAAGGGCGGAACTTAAAAAAGCCAAAAGAGGGTACCAGCGCAGAGTTGTCAGGGACTGGTAATGTGGAACAAGACAGGCCGGATCATTTTCAGCAAAGGAAAAAATGAAGAAAATTTTTACAGCGGTTATACTTATGTGTGCATTGTGCGCCGGGAGTGCTTTCGGCCGCGCTGATTTTCAAGCTGAACTTGAAATGAGCAGGGTATCGATCGGTAATCCCCTGTATCTGTATCTTACTTTTTACGGAGGGCAGAGCGTGAACCGGCCGGATGTCCCGGCAGTAGACGGCTTACAGATAAAATACGTAGGCCCTTTCCCTAATACGGCTGTTGACAGTAACGGTATCACCCAGTCAATAACTTTCAGGTATCTGATAATACCCATGAAAAAAGGAGAATACACGCTCGGGCCGTTTTTCGCGGAGTACCAGGGCCAGATGTACAGGGCTAACCCTGTTGTCCTTGTCGCGAGTGATCAGCCTTCAGGGGGCGCGGGCCCGTCATATTCTTCATCTGCCGCGGGAAGGCCGGGTTTGTTTTCTCAGGGAGATGATTTAGCGGCGCCATATATGAAAGACAGGTTGTTTATAGTCATACAGGTAGATAAACCGGTAATATACGTGAATGAAGTAGTGCCTTTCACTATCAAGATCTATGTGGATGGCCTGGGGCTTAAGGATATTGAGTACCCGGTTTATCCGCATGAAGGGCTTTCAACGGGTAAATTCCTTGAACCGGAAAGAAGGCATGAGACGTATAGAGGGAATAGTTATGATGTGCTGGTATTCAGGCAGGATCTGTTCGGGTTAAAAGAAGGCGACCATATGATCGGCCCGGCTACGCTTAAATGTAAAATGGTTATCAGAAAAGAAATGCCGAGGCGTTCCTCGCTTTTCGGAAGAAGCGTTTTTGACGATGATTTCATGAACAGCAGGTTCGGGTACAATATTTATCCTGTTGAGCTCGAATCGAATGAAGTAATGGTAACGATACTGCCTTTTCCCGAACAGGGCCGTACCTCTGATTTCGAAGGCGCTGTGGGCGATTTTAAAATGGCTGTAAGCGTGGATCCGGCGGATGTTAAAATGGGGGACCCTGTTACGCTTAAAATAACTGTGTCGGGTGAGGGAAACCTTGATACAGTTACAGCTCCGCGCCTGGAGAATGAAGAGGGTTTTAAAGTCTATGAACCGCAGGTCTCAAAAAAAGAAGAAGAAAAAATAAAAGTTTACGAGCAGGTAATTATCCCGAAAGACCCGGGTATAAAATCCGTACCGGCTGTAGTGTTCTCATTTTTTAACCCGTATACAAGGCAGTATGTAACTTTGAAAAAAGGCCCGTTCCCCATAAACATCATAGAACAGCCGGAAGCCACTTCGCCCGTAAAGTTTGTACCCGCGCTTGGCGGAGAGCATCCGGTGAGCGAAGAATTCGGTAAAGATATTCTCCATATCAAAGAGGGGGCCGGAGTTTTGAGGAACAAAGGGTATTTTCTGTACAGGGATAGAGCGTTCATTGCCGCGCAGATCTTTCCTTTATTATTGTTCATAGTGCTCTATCAGGTTTACAGAAAAAAAGAGAGGATAGTTACCGACAGAAGATACGCCCGTTCTCTCAAAGCTCCGCGTTCAGCGCGCGGCGGGATGAAAAAAGCGCGTATTTGCCTTGAAAAAGGCGGGAACCTGATGCATTTTTACGATATTATTTTTAAAACCCTTCAGGAATATTTCGGCAACAGGTTTGACCTGCCCAAAGGCGATTTAACCTATCCGGATATCGCGGAACATATAAAGGGCGCGGAATATGACGCTGAGGTCCTGGGCACACTGCGGGAAATATTTTCCATATGCGAAATAGCGCGTTTCGGCGCGTCCGTGCCTGAGGGGAAAGGGGCTTCCGAAATACTGCGGGATGTAAGTAAGATAATCGATTATTTTGAAAAAAACAGATAAGATCTTCCGGTAAAGGAGATGGTTTATGGAACGCAGCACAGGTGTCTCGATCTATGGAACGGCTGTCATGGTATACGGGGCCTATAACCTTCTGGGTACAGGCGGTTATAAACATTTTTCCGGTATGTTTCAGCCTCTTCCGGCTTTCATTATTTTTTGTCTCTATCTTTTTACCGTTATTTACGGTATCTGCGGAATTTATTGCGGCGTGAGGATCTTAAGGCTTGAAAACTGGGCGAGAAAAGTCATGGTAATATTTACCGCGATAAGCGTTATCTCGGGTTTTTTTCTAAACAGGACTGTTATGAATAATTTCAAAACTCTTCTTGTTTCCGGTAAAACGGAAATTCCCCTTGAAATGGCGGGCACGGCGTATAACTACATTCTGGTATTCACTGCCTTGATCGCCTTATTTGAACTTTCCATAATATACTTTTTTACCAGGGTTGATATTAAAAAACAGTTCGCGGGATAATATTTCAAAGCTCTATTCCCGGAAAATATCACCGCGGGAGTGGAATGAAATAGATGCGGCACCGGGAAACAACATTTTTATTAATATAACTATCTTTTTTTTTGTCTACTCCACGCGTGATATGTTATATCATAAAACAATAATAAATAAAAATAATTTTCAATTTTTGCCGCGAAAATGAGGAGAGAATTTACAGTTTATGCGGGAGTATTTTAATTGTCGTTCTATTCGGGAAAAAAAAGTTTATAGAAAAGCGGTGAAAACGCTTTCTTTAAGCATTGCCCTTTTTCTGTTTACAGAATCATTCATCTTCGCGGGAAATGAATTTCCTTCCGATGTTCTCGCCGTAAAAAGCCCGTTTCACAATATCCTTAGCAAAATAGGAGGCCCCGAATACTGGTTCCGGTTCGATACAGAAATGAATTTTATCATTGATACGGCTTTAAGAGAGATGAAACAGGGAGGCGCGAAAGAACTGAGCCGGCTTGACATCAATGCCAGTTTAAATAAGCAGTACAGCGGAACGAAAGGGATGGGGAAACTGTTCGAAATTACTGATAACCCGAGAATAGGATGGGACGGGTCTATTGAGATAAAACTGAAAACCATAAGGCCCGGAGGAACAGAAAATTTCGCGCTCACCTTTACGGGGGATAAGGCTGAAGATATGCATGACGCGTCGAAAACCCTGGTTAAAGAGGCTGAGGGAAAGACGGTGCCTGTCCTGATATGGCAGGGGCATATTGACCCTGTATGGGGAGAGAATTTCGGATTGGACACTTTGGACGAACTTTTTCTTTTAGCCAGGGAAGAACGGGAAAGCCTGGAAAAAGCCGGGATAGAACACGCCCCCGGCAAGTTCAGGAAACGGATAGAGACAATTGTCATGAAATCTCTTATAAATGCCGCGGAAAGATCCGGAAGTTTCAACCGGCTCGATTTTTGCGCGATCCGTGACGTTTTTATCGAGACGGAAGAATATGACGCCCGGATGCTGATAAGGGATCTATCGGGCTCTCGGGAAAAACTGTCGGATCTTGAGCGTTTATCGCTGTTTTTTATGGAAAAGAACGCGGAAGCTCTTTATTCAGCGGCCCGCAACGCCTATGAATACGGCATTGACCCGGAAGAATATTTTTTTATGGCCGGTTTTTTTACGCCCGGGCATGATGACGGATATGAAGCCGGTTATCCTGGCGCGTCCTGGTCCCCGCGCGATTTGTATCATGAGAATCAGCGTATCAGGGATATAGTGCTCAATATGGGAAATTTCTGGCGTTATTACGAGAATTTAAATCCGCGCGTAAGCATAAAAGCCTGTTATTGTTTCCTCAGGTTGACGGAAGAAGAGCCGTACTGCGCTGATATGATCTTGACATGGTTACGCAGGCTCCGTTCAGCCGGGGATCTAAGGGCTACAGCGATCCTTCCTGAGATCTCCGATCCTGTCGCCTATGAGGCGGATAGGCCTCTCGCGGCGAAGCTGTTCGATCCGCGTTCTTTTATGTCCAGAGTACTCGTAAATATCAACTCTCCCGGACAATTGCACGGCATGGGTGACGCCGCTTCGCGGCCTTTTTCTGATTCACGGCCCAGGTTATATAAAGGCCCGCCGGATCCCGCGAGAACCGCGTTTTTTAATGATCTTGAGGAAGGAAAGATAGAGCCGGTTTTCGGTAAGAACATAAATGTCGATATGGTCCCGGATCTTTACCAGTATTTTGTCGATGGAAAAGCTGTTCCTGACGCGGAACAAGAGGCGCGGGTAGAAGCGCCCGCCGCGGGAGGCCTGCCACTCGCGGAGATATTCACGCGTTCAATGGTTAACTACGCGCGCGTGAGCGGTAAATTCCCTTATCTCAACGCGGATTTCATAGAAAAAGGTTTTT
>JBDRAX010000041.1:0-3342 GCA_043823375.1 Candidatus Omnitrophota bacterium
GTAATGAACTCATAAGATTACACTTAAGGGTTTTATCCCCGCCTGCCATAAAAACTTTAATTTTATCTTCCGCGCGATTTTCCACTCAAGGCCCCCTTTTTCCTGATAAATATTAAGTTTATATCGAACTGCGCGTTATTACAAGAGACGCCGGAAAACACATAAACACGATGTGTTCCATATATAGCAATGACCGATAATATTGCTAATACCGCGGGGAAAAACCGTGTTCGACAATACTGAAAATATTATTGATATTTAATCAAAAAAAGTATATAATACACAAATTATGACTGATACAGAACTTGTACAAAAATGCATAGCCCAGGACCACCTTGCCTGGGATATTTTTATTAAGCAGTTTAAAAGTACTGTACTTAAATGTGTACGCTACAAACTGAAAAAAATGCAGATCCGCCTGCCAAGGCGCGATGAAGAGGATATAGTACAGGAAATATTTATTTCCATATGGGAAAACAGCAGGCTTTCCGCCATACAGGATATTTCCTGCCTTAAAAGCTGGCTGGCTATACTGTCCCTGAATTACACAGTCAATTACTGCAGAAAACAATACATTCAAAACTCCAGCAAGACCTGCTCCCTTGACGCTGTGATCAGCAATACGGAAAACCTTACTTTCTCCGACATCCTCCCTTCCCCGAATCAGGATACTGCTTCAATGATAAGATCAAATGAACTGCTGAATACGCTTGATAAAGAAATAGCTGAAATGCCCGTAAAAAAACAACTTGTCCTTAAACTGAGTTTTTACGACGGCCTAAAACAAAAAGACATATCTTCGATCACCCGCATCCCCGAAAACAGCGTAGCGAGCATAATCAAACGCGGCAAAGAAAAACTGCGGGCGAAATTCAAAGATATTTAAGATCCGGGTCCCACATAGAAGACTGTAAGTTCAGTGGGATCATACTATTTCAATTTCACAATATTCCGTTTCAGATGAGGGATATCATATTTTATCGTAGACCATAAAATACTTAAATCTATACCAAAATATTCATGAATTACTTTGTTTCGCATACTGATCATCACCTGCCATGGAATATCAGGATAAATATCTTTACAGTGTTTTTTTAGATTCTTTGCGGCCTCACCAATGACTTCAAGATTTCTGATGACAGAATCAACAGTTTTATCATCCTTCTTAAACTCTTCAAAAAGCATATCTTTTGTATACTTCTCGATTTTTTTAATGGAAGTAACAATATCCGCAATATATAATTCAGGAGCTCTTTTCATGTATATACAACTTCCTTTAAAATGTTTTTTTTAATGATAGGTTTTAAAGCTTTTTTAGTTACAAGATCAACTTTTCGACGTAATTTCTTTTTCAAGAATTCTTCTAATTCAATAAACATAAAAAAACTAATAGGCTCAGATAATTCTATCAGAATATCAATGTCACTTTTCTTATTCGAATCGCCCCTGACAATTGAACCAAAAATCCCGACCGACTTTACATGATAATGCTCGTGAATAAATTTTTGGTTTTTTTGGAGAATTTCCATATATTTTTTAAGCTCGTTTTTTTTCATAATATGTAAATTATATAGCACAGATAGGATAATTACCAGTGCTAACAATACTAATTTTATTTCAAGGCTTACGTCCGTGGCTTTCTTTTAGATTGCATGCTTCGCTTGTCCTAAGTCCTCGTTTTTTTAATAGGTAGTATAAATATATTTTTCCCAAATTAACAGAATGGAAACTATTCGCACTTTTGGCATAATTCTTGCAAGAAAAATGTTAAAAAATGTGTCTCTAATAATAGAGATATAGGCCAGTGGGAGAAATTGTGTTATTATGATAAACGAATAACCCGGAGAACCTGTTAATATGAATCGTATCTGTCCTTCAGAAGAAACCATGAGCCGCTATTTAAGCGGGACAATGCTACCGGAAGACAGAGCGCTTTTTGAAAAGCATCTGGTGTCATGCGCAGAATGCCGGAAACTTATAATCGAAGCCTACGAAATCGTAAAGAGCCCTGACCCGGCTGAAATTAAAAACCGGGTTTTAGTCTGGGCCAGACAAAATGCATGGCTTTTAGCCGCCATATTCAGCCTGTCCGCGTCTTTTATCATACAAAAATACTTTTTCCAGTTCCTTACCGCCTCTTTTATACTGGGCGTAAAATGGATCATAGACTCAAAAGCCGCAAGGATCCTGATAATGATCCGCGAAGCCTCAAAACATGATCCGTCAGAAGCCGTGAAATCCTCCCGGACAACATCAAAAAGAGATCCACATTAAGTCTTATAACGATTAGCCTCGTTTTCTCATCAAGATAAGAATAGAGCCGCGAACGCGGCCGCGCGGCATCCAAACCATATCTAAAGATCTCTTCCACAAAAAAATTGCAAGAATATTCCTTCCGAATGTGTCTCTAATACTGAAGGCAGAGAAACTATTTTCCACAAAAACAAGGAGGAATATCATGGAAAATATCCCGGAAATCAAAGTCGAACGGATTCACCTGTTAAATGGCGAGGGGGCTACAAAAGCATTTTGCGACATACTTATTTACAATACTTTTATAGTCAAAGGCCTGCGCGTTGTAAATGGAAAAGACGGATTATTCGTCAGCATGCCTCAGGAAGCCGGGCGGGACGGCGAATGGTACAGCACTTTCTACCCTGTCACAAAAGAAACGTACAAAATTCTGCAGGAAAAACTGATCGAGGCTTATAACGAACGCGCGGCGGTCAAAGAGGCATAAATGCGAAGCCACAGCGGCATGGAAACCGGCAAAACCGGGGAAAAAATAGCGGAAACATTCCTGAGATCAAGAGGATTCCATATTATCGGGAAAAACTACCGTACACCTTTCGGTGAAATAGACCTTATAGGGGAACATAAGGGGCTTACGGTTTTTGTGGAAGTAAAAACCCGCGTCTCGCAAAAATATGACTCTCCCCTTTCCGCTATTACCTGGGAAAAAAAGCGGCATATAATAAAAAACTGCCTCTATTATATGTCAAGGTACAACCTGCACAATACTCCGTGCCGCATAGATGTTATCGCCATAAAACTCAATTATGAACGGGAGCTGGAAATCCTGTGGCATGTAAGGGATTCCGTCTGCATGGAAGAATATTGATCCGCCCCCCTGGAATATACGGCAGACAGACGGCCATCTGACTGCCCCTGGGTTCATCGTAGGGGCACGTATCAATAATGAATGATTGGCTGGGCTTCCCATTAATCGGTCTGGGGGTGTAGATTGCGCGCAAGCGCGGCATTGATATTTTCTTGCTGCTCATTGGCCGTAGGGGCACATTGCATGTGCCCTCTGACAACGTGGCGAAACCATAAAAAAAG
>JBDRAX010000042.1:0-12985 GCA_043823375.1 Candidatus Omnitrophota bacterium
ACAACCGCTATCGCGAGAAGAATATAGAGAAGCAGAAGAGTTAATATCCTTACATAAAACTTTTTCCCGTACCCGATAAATTCCGCCATACTTGCCGATGCCGTTTTTATCTGATCTTTCACAAGCCCGAGAGCGCCGCCCTGAAGAAAAATAAATATCAGGAAAAATATTATGCTGGAGATAATGGAAACCGCGATGATGCCCGGGTTCCCCGCCCTCTCAGGATTCGCTAAAGGCAGGCTGATAAGCCCTATAACAACATTAAAGATCAAAAACACGATCACTACGTTCAGAAGTTTTGTGGTCTGAACAAAACCCTTTTTCACAGCATCCATAATCGTCATCTTTTCCTCCTTGCGACAAAATATTGTCTTCTAAAATTATGCTCTTTTTGTTTTTTTACGCATTATACTCTCTTAGAGTATAATGAAATAATAAAGCCTGTCAAGTAAAGATACTTCAAACAGCACACGGGGCTTTCTTATTTTCAAAAATCGCGCTGATTTATATATAGCGAAATTGTCCCGCGTTTATGCCGGACGCATCCCTCTGCGTTCTTCAAACGCCCGCTGAAGAGTGGCGGTATCCGCGTATTCAACACTCGCTCCCACCGGGACACCGCGCGCGAGGCGTGAGATTCTTACACCTGTATCTTTTAACACCTCAAAAAGATACAAAGCCGTAGTCTCTCCCTCAGTAGTAAAATCAGTAGCAACGATGACTTCTTCAATCCTGCCGGACTTTATCCTGGAAAGAAGTTCCGCTATCTTAAGCTCTTCCGGACCCACACCGTCAAGCGGAGACAGTTCACCGAGAAGAACATGGTACAGGCCGTTATATGCCCCGCTTTTCTCCATGGCAATGACCCCGTTGGGCCCCTCAACCACGCATATTTTTGAAGGATCACGAGTATCATCCGAGCAGATAAAGCACTGTTCCTTTTCACTCAGGTTATTGCACAGTTTACAGAACCTGACATTATTTTTCACTTCGTTTATATAGTGAAGCAGTCCCCTGATATATTCCTGCGGTGAACTCAATATATGAAAAGTAAGCCGCTCCGCTGAACGCGGGCCAATCCCCGGCAATTTACTGAACTGTTCGATAAGTTTCGACATTGAAGAAGGAAAGGCGCTTTTCACTCGGACTCCTCCCTGTAATCCCTGACAACATGCCCGCCGAAAACATCCATTACCTGTTCTATAACAGGTTTTATTTCTTCATTCTCCTTTTCGCGCATTTTTTTTAATCTCTCTTCATTTTTACCGCCACCCCCGCCAGTGTCGGCCTCATCCTCGATTATCACATACTCCACTTTTGGTGTACAGCCCATGATCTTGCTCACTGCCTCATCCACAATAGCCCTGTTGTCGCTTGTTTCCAGAACTTCTTTGTTGAAATTGTGTTTGCGTGTAAAACCGAACACCACTTTCTTATCGGAATATGTCAAAGGTTTTGCGGCGCTCAAGAAAGTCTGCACGGAAACTTTCTTCTTATTCACATAATTAAGGACCGCTTTCCAGAAAGAACTTATATCCACGGGCCTTGATATCGGCGCATCTTCTTTTTCATCAGCCGCGCGGGATTCCGGATGATCATTTTTATCTGTTTCATCCTTCTTCCGGTTTTCGAAGGCGCGCGCGGGATCGGGAACCGGGGTTTTCTTTAAAGGTATTTCTTTTTCGAAAGATACCTCATCCGGCGCGGCCCTTTCTGAAAATGACGCGCCGTCATCCGCGCTATCAAGCGTTTCCAGCAGTTTAGGTAAAGACATTATCTGGCCCCTGTGGCTCAGCTTGATCAAAATAAGCTCAAGAGGAGCGCGGGAGAACATCACTCCCTTCATAATATTTGAGCACTGCATGAGGTTCTGCATTATATAAAGGATCTCCTCCACGGATATCTTTTTGATCTGACCCCTTAACTGCTCCGCTTCATCTTCCGAAAAAGCGGTATCCGCCGGTGCCGCTCCGGTTATCTTGAATATCATAAGATCCCTGAAATGAGCTATGAGGCTGTTCACTATAAAAACCGGGTCTTTGCCGCTGTTTATAAGTTCATCCAGTTTAACTAACACATCCCTTGAATCATTCCTGAGAACCGCGTCCGAAAGCTCGAATATTTTATCCTTATGAACCATACCCATAAGTTCTATAACGTCATCGGCAGATATATCATTCCCGGAAAAAGAAAGCATCTGGTCCAGTATGACAAGCGCGTCGCGTAAACTGCCGTCTGAACTGCGCGCTATTAAAAGCGCCGCCTTTTCTTCGATATTGATATTTTCTTTCCCCGCGATCTCCTGGACTCTCTCCACTATCATCTTAGGAGAGATCCGCCTGAAATCGAACCTCTGGCATCTGGACATTATCGTAGCCAGAACTTTATGGCCTTCAGTAGTCGCAAAAATAAACCTGACATGTTCCGGCGGCTCTTCCAATGTCTTGAGAAGCGCGTTAAAAGCCTACTGCGTAAGCATATGCACTTCGTCTATTATGTATATTTTGTATTTGCCTTTGGAAGGAGAAAACTTGACGTTTTCTCTTAATGTCCTGATCTCGTCAATACCCCTGTTAGAAGCTCCGTCAATTTCAAGGACATCCATACTTATCCCCTGAGAGATCTCATTACATGAGGCGCATTTATTACAGGGACGGGGCAGCGTATCCGACTCGCAATTCAGCGTCTTGGACAAAAGCCTCGCTATGGAAGTCTTTCCCACGCCTCTCGGCCCGCAGAAAATATAAGCGTTCGCTATCCGCCCTTTTTCCACGGCATTCTTAAGAGTTCTGGTTACAGCTTCCTGCCCCGAGACATCATCAAACGTCTGAGGCCGGTATTTTTGCGCGAATGTTCTGTATGACATATTGTTACCCCATGTCCATAAACTTATCTTCCGGCCGGATCTACTACTTCCGGGCTCAACAATAAAGTAAGCCCGTTCCCGGCATACAATGAGTATTTTATAACACAGCGCCTGAGGAAAAGCAAGGAGTTATCCGGAGTGTTTACATCATTTGATGAGACAATATTTCAGGCTTATTACGTTATTCCTCACCTATCAGGTCAAAAAACTTAGTATTCTCCACCATAACCTGACGCGGGAACAAAAGCAATATCAGACCGTTATTTCCGGCCCACAAAATCATTTAACCCGCATTTCTCACAAACGGTCGTTGTGAAAAAACATAAATGCTTGTAGATACAAGGCCTGAGTAAAAAAAAGAGTGAAGGCGTACTGAAGTACGTCAAACTCATTTTTTTACGAAAACGCAGTAGATGCAAGCAGTTATGTTTTTGTAATAGACCGTTTGTGAGAAATGCGGTTAGTAAAAAAACTCTCTACCAGGCTGAAATTATCCGCCGCTTCTTTTTTCTCTATCCTTCGCGCTTTTCTGTTTATTCTTCTTCTCTAACTCATTTACTGTAATTATTTCATTCCTGTCTCCGGGGACGAGGTCAACACTCACATTTTCCGGACACAATTTATACATAGCGCCGGTCATAGCGTCTACACCGACCCCGATTATGCCTCCGACTATAAGATTACCCGCTGTTGACCCGCACAATGTTCTGGTAAAAACCACTTTCGCGGTTTTATATCCGTCCTTACTGATCTTCATAATATGGTCCCGGTTTCTCTGCATTTTAAAATTACACGGCGTTACCCCGGTAAACCCGCTGTCAGTCTCGACATCCGCGCCCTGCGGATTTGAATTAACGGCTATCCTCTGGTTAGGCCCGGTTGTCAGAGACGCGCACCCTGCCAGATCCACCACAGCCGCGCAAACCGCCATCAAAAAAAGAATCCTCCGCATCTCTCCCCTTTCTCCTTCTGTTTTTATGTTTTTTTCACCATGGAATTTAAATTCTACAACCTTATTCGTAAGGTGTCAAGAATAAAAAATCCTCTCCTTATATCCCTCCACAGGATCTTTTTATATATCTCTTTAGTACTTCTGTACGAAAAAACCCGTTCCCTGTAGAAAAAATATAAAATTAGTTGAAAAAAAAGTAATTCTGCTGTAAAATATTAACAAGTTGCATTGTTTTTTTGTAATACTATTGTTTCGATATTAACTAAACACGAAATATCGTAAATGTTTAGCGGGGCGGGCGTATGAAGGACGAATGATTATTCGCTCTTCACAAGGAAATCCATTATCATTATTAATCAGGGCGAAAAATTTTTCGCCCCTACAAATACAAATATTTTTTGGAATTGGCATAAATGCGGGTACCGCTCAGGGCCATTGGGTGAGCACCTAAACATTTACTTCTCCCCTGCAAATATTCGGGGATAATTCGGGGGTTTTGCGAATGATCATCGCGGCTAAGGCGTAGGAAACTCCTGTTGCCGCTATCGCGATAAAGAAACTTACAAGCGGGGATCTTGTCGCAGCATAGGAGATGAAAATACTTGCCGCGAAAAAAGCAAGCGGCATAGCGTACAGGATCAGATATACTTTCATCATGGACGCTGTTTTGATCTCAATTTCCACCGTATCGCCTTCTTTTATGCCTTTCAGTTTGTCACAGGGGATCACTACGCGCCTGGGTTTTGACGCGCCGCATGAACAGCATTTAGTACACGCCTCGCGCGGGGAAATTTCAATTATTCCTGATTTTTTATCCAGTTTTATTACTATGCCTTCTTCTTTCATTATCTTTCCCTTCCGGAACTCGTTCACTTACATACGCGGATACTTACCGTTTATTCACTCTCATATGGACTATTTCGTTCATCGGCAGTTTTTCGGCTTCTATTTCCGTTCTTTTGTCTTCTTTTTTCCAGTACTCAACTTTTACGCGCTTTTCTTCTTTTTTTCTGGAATGGCTGACGACAAAAGAAGCGGCTTTTAAGATATTTTCACGCGTTGTTTTTCCCCGCAGTAACGCGTACGGGCCGGGGTCATTTACCAGACGGATTATGATATCTTTATCCTTTTTAAGCGCGATCAGCATATCATTGTCTTTTTCGTCCCTTCCAACGATTATTTTTGTCTTATCGTCCAGGCGGAAATGCCTTCCATATTTTAAAAGCGCTACCTGTTCCGGAGTGAGATCGTCTTTCTCTATAAGGTCTTTCAGTTTTTCCGTGAATATGGGATCTGTCAGAAGACAGCCTCCGGCAGGGCTGAAAAATTTTGTTATGCCGAACTTCCGGGCAAGCGCGAGCTGGGGCTTACGCGACCTTCCTTCTATTGCCATAAGTTTTTCCCTGTCCACTATACCCTTTTCTTCCGCTATAACCGGCCTCAGAAGTTTAGCTGAAAGCGGGCGGAGTAAATACCCTTTAAGCGCGGATTCTTTTTCAATTATGTTTAACGCTTCTTTTCTCTGCGACATGGGCATCTCGCCCAGAACTTCTCCCGTGATTATAAAATCCGCGCCTTCCTGTTTCATGACGCGCCTGGCATTACTTAGCATCATGATCTTACAGTCTATGCACGGGTTTATATTCGCTCCGTACCCGTGCCTCGGATTTTTAAGCATCCGGAGAAACTGGCCGGAAATATCTTCAAACCTTACTGTGATCCCGGCGCCCCGTGCCGCTTCACTCACTTTTTCTTTAAAGTGGTCAATATCGCGGGAAGCGAACGGCATGACAAAAACTATTCCGGCAACCTCTATCCCCTGTTCCGCAACCAGTCTCGCGGCGAGAAGGCTGTCAAGCCCCCCGGAAATCAAAGCAATGGCTTTCTTTTTCATTATCCTCCCCGTGTTTCACGCGGCGTTCCCTCCGCGCCCGGCCTGTTTAAGCGTTTCCATCCACTGCTTTATCTTTTTTTCATATCCCAGATCGCCCGGTATGTAATATGCCTTCTTTTTCCTCATGTAATCCTGCTTCACATAGTGGCCTTCAAACGAATGCGCGTATTTATATCCCTCGCCATGCCCCAGTTTTTCCGCTCCTCTGTAACTCGCGTCTTTAAGATGGCCCGGGACTTCCTGCGTCCTTTCAGTCTCAACGTCATTCACGGCTTTTTCTATCGCCAGGTAAGAAGCGTTGCTTTTCGGGGCGCAGGCGATATATATAGTAGCCTGCGCGAGTGGTATTTTAGCTTCCGGGAAACCCACAAAATCCGCCGCCTGCATAGCCGCGTTCGCCAGGATAAGAGCGTGCGGGTCCGCGTTCCCGACGTCTTCCGCGGCGCATATTACCATGCGGCGCGCTATAAACCGCGCGTCCTCTCCCGCCACTATCATCTTAGCCAGCCAATAAAGCGCCGCGTCAGGGTCAGAGCCCCGCATGCTTTTTATGTAAGCGCTCGCCGTGTCATAATGGGCGTCTCCGTCCATGTCATACACTATCGCTTTTTTCTGGATGGATTCCTCAGCTTCTTTGAGGCCTATATGGATGTCTCCTCCCGTTTCTTCCGGTGTAGTCATTACCGCTATCTCAAGCGCTCCTAAAGCTTTTCTGGCATCGCCGTCAGCGAGCTTCGCGATATGCCTTACCGCTTCATCCGTGATCTGTACGCGCTTTTCCCCATATCCGCGTTCTTTATCGAGAAGAGCGCGTTTTATAGCGGAAATTATATTTTCTTCCTTTAAAGGCTTGAATTCAAATACCTGGCTTCTGGAAAGGAGCGCGGATATAACCGAGAAAAACGGGTTTTCCGTGGTAGTTCCTATCAGGATAATGTTCCCTTCTTCTACCTCCGGCAGGAGCACATCCTGCTGAGCTTTGTTGAACCTGTGTATTTCGTCTAAAAGAAGTATCGTTTTCCGGCCTGTCATAGATTTTTGTTTTATCGCGAATTCTATTATCTGGCGGATCTCCTTCACATTGCTTGATACCGCGTTTTTTCGCGCGAAGTGCGCTCCTGTGGTTTTTGAGATAATCATCGCAAGAGCGGTTTTTCCCGTGCCCGGCGGCCCGTAGAAAATAACGGAACTCAGCCTGTCCGACTCGATCGCCCTCCTCAGGAGTTTCCCCGCGCCCACTATATGCTCCTGCCCCTCGAACTCATCAAGCGTATCGGGCCGCATTCTACGCGATAAAGGAAGTTCTTTCCCTGTATGCCCTGTACCTGTACTCGTCTCGAATAGATCCATTCGTTCCCTCTGGTTGTTCTGCCCTTTGATAATATAGGCCGGCTTCTTTCACGCGGCGCGTATTTCTTTCCCGTGTATGCCGCGGCCGGGATATGAAACGCGGAACCCCGCGGCAAAAAAAGACGGGCCGGATAAATCCGGCCCGGAACCATAAAGCCGTAAACGGGTAAGGAATTATATGCCCGGTTTTCACCAGGTGGGGACCCTCCCGATAATTCCTCGGAAAGACCGGAGTTAGATCCCCCGTATTTCTATGTTGGCAAAATTCCTGTTGCCGTCATACGCGCTCCACAGTAGATAGTTTTATTATAGCATTCTGTTTTTGCGCCCGCAATCGTATTGTTTCCGGGCGTTCCGCGGGAATCTTACAAAGAGCCCTCTTACGTGGCAGATACTTATGGCGCGGGAGGCGGCTCCCTCCTTTTACCGGAAAGAAATGTCGAATTTTTTCTGAAGCGCCTCTTTCACTCTTGAATGCACGGATTCGACTTCCTCTTCTTTCAAAGTCCGGGTATCCAGCCCGTACCTTATGCTGTAGGTAAGGCTTTTCTTATCGCCGGGGATCTGTTTTCCTTCGTACACATCCGCTACGCTGATCTGCTGTATTAACTGTTCCCCGCACTCGAGGATAACCCCGTGTATGCCGCCGGCGGGAAGGCTTTTATCGCATAGTATGGAAACATCCCTTGTAGAAGACGGGAAACGCGGTATGGAGTGGTACCTGTTTTCGAGGCAGGCTTCTTCTATGATCTCACCGAGCGCAATCTGGCACACATAAATCTCCTGCCCGGTGTTATATTCTTCCAGTATTTTACCGCTTACTTTACCTAAAAAACCGCATGCTTCGTTTTTCCCTTTAATAAAAATATCAGCCGCGTCCACCAGGCAGTCATATCCTGTTTTTCTGAAAACAGGAATAAGTTTTAAACCCCTGAATAAACATTCAACAAGACCTTTTACGTCAAACAGAGTTACTTCTCTTTCCCCTTCTTTCCAGTTTTTCCGGAATACGCCTGTCATCCCCACAGAGAGCGCCGCCTCTTCATGAAACGCTCTCTCTCCCGTCAGCCGTGATTTAAGGACAGGCGCGCGCGAATAAGAATATAGTTTGCCTGTCTCGAACAGTTTCAGATCAGTGTTTTTCCTGTTTATGTTCCACGAAGCGGCCTTCATCATCCCGTCGAGAAGATGCGGGGTGAGGACTTTATGTTCTTCCGAAAGAGGGTTTGCCAGCGAGACTACCTGTCCTTTTATCACGCCTGAAAAAATATCCTTCGCTTTTTCGTTTATGAGGCTGTATGTCATTATCTCATTAAGCCCCGCGCCGGATAAAATTTCCCGTATCTTTTCCAGGACCATCCGGGATCTCTGTTTTCGTTCAGTATCAAAAACAGGAGTAGCGAACGTGGGCTTTATGTTCCCGTACCCGTATATCCTGGCAACTTCTTCCAGAAGGTCGACCTCTTCTTTTAAGTCTTCCCTGAAAGACGGAACAGACACCGACAGTTTTTCTCCGAAGCCCGCGTCCTCGACTCCCATGCCCAGCCTTTTGAAGATCCCGATGACCCTGTCTCGTTGAAGGCACGCCCCCAGTTTTTTCTCCGCTTTATTTATGTCAAACGATATCACCGTGTTTTCTGCCTTAAGCGCCCCGGTATCATAAAAATCGCGTACATCGCCGCCCGCTTCCCCGACTATCAGCCCCGCCGCCCTGTCCGATGCCGCGGCGATCATGTTTTTGTCCACGCCCCGCTCGAACCTGTAACTCGAATCACTGAAAAGCCCCAGCGCTCTTGCCGTCCTCCTCACGGACAAAGGGTCGAAATAAGCGCTTTCGAGCAGGATGTTCTCCGTTCCAGCGGAAACTTCCGTATCTTTGCCACCCATTATCCCGGCTATAGCGACAGGCCTTTCGGAATCAGCTATGACAAGCATCCCCCTTGAAAGCTCACGTTCCTGACCGTCTATTGTTATTATTTTTTCACCTTCGGCCGCTTCCCTGACAATGACCTTTCCGCCTTTTATTTTATCCAGGTCAAACGCGTGCAGAGGCTGTCCGTTTTCCATAAGGCAGAAATTTGTCACGTCAACAATGTTATTTATCCTCCTCATCCCTATGGCTTCAACGCGTTTTTTTATTATCCCCTCCGACTCTTTTATTTTTACGCCCGTAATGACCCTTGCGGTATACCTGGGGCATAGCTCTTTATTTGAAACAACACACTCGACGCGCGGAGCTTTATCAGCGCCGCCCGATCCGGCTATATCCGCCCGGGGCAGTTTTAAATCTCTGTCGAATACCGCGGACGCTTCTCTCGCGAGGCCTATCATGTTAAGGCAGTCCGGCCTGTTGGAAGTTATCTCAAGCTCCATGACATAGTCGCCTTTCTCTTCACGGAAACCTCCCACCTCAGAGCCCGACATTGTAAGCCCGCGCGCGAATTCCTCCGCGCTGACCTCAAGCTCGATATAATCTTTTATCCATTCGTAACTTATTTTCATACCCGCCCCGCCTCTTCCTGCCTTATATGAACTGCTTCAGAAATCTTACGTCATTTTCATAAAACATCCGTATGTCTTCTATTCCGTATACCAGCATAGCTATCCTCTCCACGCCCATGCCGAACGCGTACCCGGAATATTCTTCAGGGTCATACCCGACAGCTTTAAAGACCTTGGGATTTACCATACCGGCCCCCAGTATCTCGAGCCATCCGTTGCCCGAACAAACGCGGCACCCTTCACCTTTGCATATTATACACGAAATATCCACTTCCGCGCTCGGCTCGGTAAAAGGGAAGAAATGCGGCCTCAGCCTCATTTTTATGCCTTTCCCGAACATGGCCCCGCAAAAAGCCGAAAGCGTCCCCTTAAGGTCCGAAAACCTGATATTCTTATCCACCATCAGGCCTTCCACCTGATGAAACATGAATGAATGCGTCGCGTCAACCGCATCCGGCCTGTACACCCTGCCCGGCATAATTACCTGGACCGGAGGCTTCTGGTTCTGCATAACATGTATCTGGACGTTGGATGTGTGGCTTCTTAACACATGCCCTTTATCCACGTAAAAAGTATCGAACGCGTCGCGCGAAGGGTGGTCCATCGGTATATTAAGGGCTTCAAAGTTATAAAACTCCGTTTCGATCTCCGGGCCTTCGGCGATACTGAACCCAAGAGAAAGAAAAATCTCATTTATTCTTAATATCGTCCGGCTCAAAGGATGGACCGTCCCCGCCAGAGGCGCTAACCCCGGAAGAGTTATGTCCAGCTCTTCCCTTTTTTCGGAAGAGGCGGAAGCTATCTCGTCTCCGCGGAGGGTTATCTGTTCTTCACAGAAAGCCTTCACGATATTAGCCTGTTTGCCGATCTCTTTTTTCTCCTCCGCGGAAAACGCGGATAAAGACCTGAGAATACCGGTGAGGTGCCCCTTACGCCCGAGATATTCTATCCGCAGGTTTTCTATCTCCTGCGCGGTCCGGCAATTCGCGAGAGCCTGCTCGAATTTCCTTCTGATATCACTGATCCTTTTCAGCTCTTCCATTAAAACCTCCCCGGGCTATCGGCTTCTTTCTCTCGAAATAAAAAACGCGTACTCCGCCCGGTTTTATCCCTTATTTTTGATCTGTTCTATTTTCTCGTTTTCGCCGAAAACGACAAGGATGTCGTCTTTAGTCACCACATCGTCCGCCTGCGGCGTAACATTTGTCTTTTTTTCTTCTACCTCTTCCCCGTCCGGCCCGATCACTTTGCTTGTTTTCATCAGCGCGATAACATTTACCCCGTATTTCGCCCTGATGTCAAGCTCTCTCAGGTTTTTCCCGATAAACTCTTCAGGCGCCCTGAGTTCAATAATACTCGAGTTCCCAGATAATCCTATATGGTCGAGTACCGTCTCGGAACGTGACATCAGCGAATCCGCGAGTTTCGCGCCCATATCTTTTTCCGGAAGGACAACCTGCGTGGCGCCTATTTTCTCCAGCACTTTTTTATGCGGCAGGCTGTCCGCCTTGCACACTATCTCAGGTATCCCCAGATCCTTAAGAAGCAGAGTTACAAGAATACTCGCTTCCACGTTCGTACCTATCCCGCATATTGCCACATCCACATTCTGCAGGCCCACCGCTCTTACGGCTTTTTCATCGGAAGCATCCATACAAATGGCCTTAGTAGCGATGTCCATCATATCGTGCACAAGTTCCTCGTTCTTATCGATCGCTATAACCTGCTGTCCTTTTTCCGCGAGAGTGGCAGCTACGCTTGCCCCAAAACGTCCCAATCCTATAACCGCAAATTGTTTCATAAAAATCCCTCCCGGATTAAAACTTTTCAGCATTTTCCCCGTACGGCACGCGCCTCGTTTTTAATTCATCATAAAGCGCGGGCTTTACCCCACCATCACATTTTCCTCGGGAAAAATAAACTTCTCTTTTTTGTCGCGAAAAGCGACCGCGAGAGCCAGCGTAAGCGGCCCAAGCCGGCCGGCAAACATCGTTATTATCAAACATACCTTGCTCTCATCGCTCAGGTATTCCGTTATCCCCGTAGAAAGCCCCACTGTGCCGAACGCCGAAACGACCTCAAACATCGATTTCAGAAGAGGAGCGCTTCCCCGCAGGCTTCGCCCTTCAAAATAAGCCACAAGGACCGTCATAACAAATATCCACGTGACTGCCAGAAAAAATATCACAAGAGCTTCCCGTATAACCTGCTTCGGCAAAGACCGGTCAAGAATCATAGTTCTTCGCCTGTTTGTAAACATACTATAAACAGTAGCCACCACAACCGCGAACGTACAGGTCTTTATCCCTCCTCCCGTAGACCCGGGAGAAGCTCCTATAAACATGAGAAATATCAATATCAACAGGGACGGCGCCGCCATCTTCCCTATCGGAAGAGTATTAAACCCCGCGGTTCTCGCGGTAACCGACTGGAATAACGCTCCCCATACCCGTTCCGGCCACGACATCATCCGCATAACATGGTCCTTTTCCAATAAAAGCAGCAATACCGCTCCCCCGATTATCAGGGCGAAAGACATAAGAAGAGCTATTTTAGACTGGAGGCTGAGTTTACTCAATGGGCTCTTTCTAAGAACCATGCCGATAACATCCATTATTACCACAAACCCTATTCCACCCGTAAATATTACAGCCATCATGACAATATTTATCACAGGATCGGCCTGGAATTTTTCAAGGCTGGATCTAAAAAGTGAAAATCCCGCGTTACAGAACCCGGAGACGGAATGAAAAACCGCGTTCTCAAGTGTCTCGAAAACCCCCCAGTCCGTTATAGCTCTCCACCTGAAGAATAAACACGCCGCCGCTATTGCCTCCATAGTAACAGTTATTGCCAGGATATAAGATATAAGTTTTCTAAGGCCTACGATATTCTGTCTGTCCAGAGAACTTCTTATCGCGTCCGACTCTCTTAACCCTATCCGCCTGCCGAGCAAAACGGCAAACAAAGTCGAAAAAGTCATTATCCCTAATCCGCCTGCCTGAAACAACGCGAAAATAACCCATTTTCCGAAAGGCGCGAACTGGCTGCCTGTGTCTTTGACCACTAACCCTGTCACACACACAGCGCTTGTCGCGGTAAAAAGGCTGTCTACTAACTTGATCCTTCCCGGCCCTTCCGTAGACAAGGGCAGAGAAAGCAGAGCTGTGCCCGCGAGAATGGCACAGATAAAGCTTATAATAAGTAATTGTGGAGGATTTAACCTGCCCATTAATCTGATCGATCACACGTTAACATGCTTTACCAAAACCTTAAAACCGCGAATATCCGTACACGCGATATCCGCCAACATCTTACGGTTCAGCTCAATCCCGGCTTTTTTAAGCCCCGCGATAAACCGGCTGTATGAAAGGCCTTCTTCCACGCAAGCCGCTTTGATACGGGTTATCCATAGCGCCCG
>JBDRAX010000043.1:0-51618 GCA_043823375.1 Candidatus Omnitrophota bacterium
AAAAATTAAGAGCTTTGTGGTTTAGGGGGAAGGAATAAGAAATTTTATTTAAAACGAGGGGCTGCCTCGGAGAAGGAACGTTTTTTCTCTTGACGATCATCTCAATGGGTGACCCCTTTCTTGCTTCGGCTATAATAGATCAGATCGCCGTATTTTTGAAGGCTGGAAAAGTAAACGCGGATAAGATCGAGCCTGTCCAGAGAGTATTAATGGAAGATAAAGACTGGGTAGCCGAATTCCTGCGACCAAAAGTATGGGCAAGAGTAGATAACGACATAGTTCCGGGTAAGGTTGATGTGGAAGAAATATTGAAAAAAGTCCTGGCATACCTCAGGGCGGAACACAGAAGATCTGGAACTGAAATGTCCGAAAGAGAATTTATTATGCGTGGATTGTTGCGTCTTACCGACCGGGAAGCAGTGGAAATAGCCGGCACAATGGATGATGGGGAAAAACTATTAATAGACGCTACGGCTGTATTGCCCGTGGAATACCGGAAAAACAGAATGGATACACGGGTTTTGATATCAGCTTTAGATGCCGCGGGATATGGGCAAATGGCATTGAGGGGGTTCGATGAAAAATCCGCTCTGGTTTTTTCCGAAAAGATAACTTTTGAACACGGATTGGGTGTGTTATTGCCGAAGCTCGTCAAATCGGGGATCAGGGTTGCTGTGATAGCGGGAAATGACAGGGAAAGGCATCTTATAGAAGAGCTTAACGCTCTGGAACTTGAGGATGAAGGGGCGAAAATTATTTGTGCGGAGAATCTCGCGGAAGCCGCGGCAACCATGAAAGGTATAGCAAGATTTTACTATTTCAAAACTGATAGCGATGTTGAGGAAACCATCCCCGCGAACGTTGATGTGGTTGAATCCCTCCTGGTTAAACAGATTATCGAAGCTCTGGGCAAAGCATCGGGTCTTGTCGCCGAAGACATGATAGAGAAACTCCATGAGGCCGCAAGAATGTTCGCAACCGCCGCATAAGCAAAATGAAGAATGAAGAGCAATGGGTGACTCCTTTTTTGTTTGACCCCTTTTTTGTTCAAGCAGCGCCCTGCGCCTCCAAAAGGTATCGATAATACTCTGTGCTACCACAGTATGTGGGATCCGATGTCTATCGTCCGGCTATTTATCGCAGGCGGTCGCATGTTCGCACGTGAAGATTATTTTTGGCTGGTGGAAGCCATATATACAATGTACGAACGACAACCTTCCCGCGGGCTCACCCGGCTTCCGCGGAAATATTATTGTGTGTACAAGCGGTGCGCCTCGGAAGATATCTCCACCGACGCCGGCATAAACAGGGATTTTTACACCAACTACCCCGCCTTAGGGGCTATTTAAGAATTATCGATTGACAAAGGAAGTGCTCCATTATAGAATTGTATATCATTTAACGAAGTGCCAGATATTGGAATTTGAGGAAAGGAAACAATGACACTAAACAAGTATACCAACCTATCAAAGGATGAGCTGTATCTCATTTCACGGACAGAGTTTGAGAAGCAAAGGCTTATAACCACTGCCTTTGCGCAGAAACTCTTTACCAATAAAAACAAGGCGTCCAAGGTATTAACCTCGCTTACCAGAAAAGGCCGGCTGATCCAGCTTGAAAAGGGCAAGTATATTCTCGTCCCCATCAAGGCTCCCAACCAGCAATGGACGCCCAACGAGTTTTTGGTGGCAAGCCTTTGGATGGGTGATACCGCCTACTACGTCGGTTACTTCACCATGTACAACTATTGGGGCTTTACGGAGCAGGTGCCGCAGACGGTCTTTGTGCCGAATGTGGAGAAATCGAGGACAAAGATAATCGGCGGAGTGAAGTATCAGGCGGTAAAGATCGACCGGAAGAAATATTACGGCACCGAGATCATCACCATAGACGATCAGAATGTGTGCATCAGCGACAAGGAGCGGACGCTGGTGGATTTTATTTATAAGCCCGTCGGTTCCCGAGAGGCCATTGAAGAGGTATTAAAGAGCAACCTCAAAAAAATAGATGTTGATAAGTTCATAGAGTACCTTTGCTGCTTCCCCGTTGTTTCCGTGCGGCAGAGGGCCGGGTATTATCTGGCAAAGTTTGACTGGCTCAAGCCACGATTGAGAAAATTAAAAAGATCGATCGCAAGCCGCAATACCTACGTCGTGCTCGATCCGTCAAGCTCGTCCCGCAAGGGCGCTGTAAACAACGACTGGAGGATCATTGTTAATCGATAGAGAGAAGCTCAAAGATATCATTCCCGCTATAGCCAGTGAGCATAAGTTCCGCCCCGGTATTGTGGAGAAGGACTACTACCTGACCGTTGTCCTCAACAATATCGAAGCGCTCTTAAGCGACAAGATCGTTTTTAAAGGCGGTACCCTGTTAAATAAAGTTCATTTAAACTATCACCGGTTGAGCGAAGACCTTGATTTCACCTATTACGGCAAAGAGGATCTTTCTTCACGTTCACAGAGATCCAAGGCCATAACTGCGATCCGTAACAAAATGCCCGAGTTCCTTAAAAAGCTCAATCTCACGAGCGACATGCCCGAGGGCGAAGGGTTCAACAACTCCACGCAGTATGTCTTTAACATCAAGTACCCGTCTTTTATCACGGCCAAGGATGAAAATATCAAGATAGAGATAGGGTTGCGGCAGAGCCCTATCGATAAGCCGGTGCATAACGTCATCAAGCATTTCTACAAAGACCCTTTCACCGGAGAGGATCTCATCCCGGCCGGCAAGATATTGTCCTTATCTTTCAATGAAGCGGTTGCGGAGAAACTCAAGGCAGCCATCACCCGTAGAGACGTCGCCATACGTGACTACTATGACCTGTGGCACATAGACCAAGCCAAGTTTAACTTTACCGACAAGAAGTTTATCGATCTTTTTAAAAAGAAACTCGCCGGAGAAGAGTATGCCGGCGAGTACCGGAACAATTTCGGGCTGTCTCAAATAAAGATTGATCTTCTGCGCCGTTGTGTGGAGACAGATTTGATCCCGGTGATACGGGCCGGTGAGAAGTTTGATCTGGATAGAATGTTTAAGAGGTTTAATATCCTGTTTTCAGATAAGGCTTTTGAGCGATAAAAGATATACGCAAGGAGCGATATGAAAAAGAAAAACACCAACGGCAAAGAATTGGACTTTGAGGCCAAGCTCTGGCATGCGGCGGATAAGATGCGCAACAATATGGACGCCGCTGAACTGAATACAAGCACATCGTGCTCGGGCTCATATTCCTTAAATACATCTCCGACGCTTTCAAAGAGATGTTCGAGAAGCTGTTGGCTGCCAAGGGAGCGAATCCGGAAGACTCGGACGAATACAGGGTGAAAGAAAAGAAGGGTGCTATAAAGATGTGAAAAGATATCTGGGGAGAATTAACTTCATCTCAATGGGTGACCCCTTTTTTGGAATGCGGCAAGATTAGGAAAGGAGAATATTATGCCTTTATTTGAAATATCAGGCCAGAAGTTAACCCCTGTTGAGCAAACTAATTTCAATATAGAAAAGGAATTGCAGGGCTTAATCGAAAAAAATCTCGGTACTATATTTAACTGCCAATTTATAGTATCCGAATTTACTACCGGTGCTTTACACGCTGGGAGGATCGATACCCTTGCTTTGTCAGAAGATAGTAATCCCGTGATAATCGAATATAAAAAAATTGAATCGTCAGATCTTATAAATCAAAGTTTATTTTATCTGTCATGGATTCAGGATCATAGGGGTGATTTTGAGATCGCTGTCCAAAAACAGATAGGGCATAAAATAGAAGTTGATTGGAGTGACATCCGGGTTATTTGTATGGCGCCAAACTATAAAAAGTATGACTTGCACGCAGTACAGGTGATGGGAGCAAATATCGAATTGTGGAAATATCGCAGGTTTTCGAATTCAACAATTTATCTTGAAGAAGTATTTAAGAAGTCATGCTCTCTGTCAGAAATGGGTAACGCGAATAAGAATCCTGTAATGGTTGCGGCAGGGAAAAAAGCGTTTCAAACAAGGATGTTAGGGGGCCATAGTTTCGAAAAAACGCTTGAAGGAAAGCCGGCCAAAATTAAAGAATTAGCCTTATCTATTCAGGATTATATAATGGGGCTTGACGCGTCAATGGAACAATCGCCCAAGAAATATTATATTGCGTACAAAATTTCTCAAAATATCGTATGCATGGAAATTCAAAAGAAAAATATACGATTATTTCTAAAATTGTCGCCATCTGATATTCATACCGCGCCTGACAACTATAAAGACGTTAGCAATATAGGCCACTTTGGAACAGGTGATGTGGAATTTACAATCACCTCGGAAAAAGATTTAGAAATCGTCAAACCTTATATCGAGATGGCGTATAGAAAAGTCGGGAGTTGAAACGGTGATAACGGGGGCAAGCCGCGGGGATGTCTGGGTTATATCGTCAGGCTGTAAGTGAAATGAAAAAGAAAGAAGGGTGTTACGGGGAAGTTAAAAAATGTGTGCGGTCTGCGTAGTTCTTATTTGCGGCTTGACCCCATCTCTGGGATACTGATTTGTATTGCTGTACTTTTATGCGCGGGCGGTAATGCCATGGGTAGCGGGCTTGATACATATATCTATAAAGCAAAACGCGGAATAAAATCATATGTGGAGCTTTCGGGAGATCTTTCCCCCGGCGGCAGCAGGATCCATTTTGAAGGTGACGCGGGGGCAAAAGAAGAAGCAATCGAGATGCTTGATGCGGTTCTTAAGACTCAGGGCGATTTCGGCGTTTATGGGGATTTAAGCGGGGGATTGAGTGCCTTAGCCAGCGGCTATCATGTGAAAATTATCGACAGGGAAACAAGCCTGATGGTTTCCATTTATCCGGAGAGCGGAACAGGCCATGACTTCGCCTTTACCATAGAAAAGACGACGAAAACACTGGAAAATCCTGTAGTGGGAGAAATCACGCTACTGGAATAGAGCACTTGTATGTGGCTCAAGTTTATCACTGTGCGTCCTCAGGTGAAAACTGATTCCTTCCTGTAAACTGAGATGATATAATGCCGTAATTAAAGCCGGCATGAAATTCGCGCTACTATGTGTTACTATTAGTTGTAGACGATTTTAAAACAGCCGGGTTCGGGTAACGGGGAAGGCTTAAAAGGCCCACAGGATAACGCGGGACATTGCGGGTGTGCTTTTTTTAAAGGAGATGTGATGAAGAAAACGGGATTTTATGAGTTGAAACGGGTTTTTGAGACTTTGCACGGGCCGAATGGGTGTGTCTGGGACAAAGAGCAGACGCATCAGTCTCTGGTTAAGTCTCTGAGAGAAGAAACCAGGGAATTGATCCAGGCTATAAAAAGTGAAGATCCTGAGCATATGAAAGAGGAACTGGGGGATGTTTTACTGCAGGTAATGTTTCATGCCCAGATCGCGTCTAAAGAAAAGAAGTTTGATATTGAAGATGTTATCGATGTATTGATTAAAAAATTGAAACGCAGGCATCCGCATGTATTCGGGAAGGCAAAGGTGAAGTCCAGCGCTCAGGTCGTGCGCAACTGGAATAAGATCAAAGCCATGGAGAAGAAAAACGGGCCCGCGGGAAAGTATTCGAAAAGAACATGAATATGTTTTACGGATCCGAAAGGCCTTTTAAAAAAAATAAAATAGGCGTATTAAAAGGTGTAGTTACTCCTGAAAAGGCTTTGCGCCACGCTGAAATGCTGTCGAACAGTGTGAGGAATAAATACAGGCACTTGAAGAAACGTTTTCGCAAAGCCAATATAGAATGCTTCAGGCTTTATGACTGGGATAGCCCGGAAATACGTATAGTGGTGGATTGGTATGCCGGGCACCTGGCGGTAGCGGAATATGAAAGGCTGCAGACAGGCCCGGAATATCTGCCGCAGATGGCGGAGGCCGCGGCGCTCGCGTTGAATGTGCCTATGGAAAATGTCCATATAAAAAAAAGGCGGACAAAAGTAACTGAAGGAGAGCGCTACAGCAGGCTTGACTCTGAAGGCAAGCGTATTGAGGTGAGAGAGGGGGATCTGAAATTTCTGGTGAATCTTACGGATTTTCTGGACACAGGATTATTTTCTGACCATCGCCAGACCCGGGGCATTATCCGTAAGATGTCGGAAGGTAAGGATTTTTTGAATCTTTTCGCGTATACGGGAGCATTTACCTGCGCGGCCGCTCTTGGCAACGCGCGGAGCACTGTTACTGTAGACCGTTCGGAGACATATATAAACTGGACGCGTGATAATCTTGAGCTTAACGGCCTCTGGAGTGAGAGGCATAAACTTGTGCGGTCCGATGTCCTGAGGTATTTGGAGCGCGCGTATAAGGAAGATCAGAGGTTTGACCTTGTTTTTGTGGACCCTCCATCTTTTTATAATGAAAAGTCGACAGGAGCCGATTTTGATATAAACCGCGATCATCCGGATTTGATAAAGAATGTATTACAAGTCACGCGTCCGGGGGCGGATCTGTTTTTTTCCACAAATCATCAGAGGTTTGAGCCGAGGTTTGACTCTCTTGATGTAAAAAAAATCATCGCGCTAACCCCAAAAACAATTCCTGAGGATTATAGAAACCGAAATATCCACCATTGCTGGCATATGCTGGTATAAAGCGCGAAACCATGTGGTCAAGGCGCGAATAAGGACTTTACGGGTATGAAATAGTACGGTAACAGGAGATTTATGAAGGAACGGATATCGAAAGATCCATTGCATGGGGTTACTCTTGAGATGATGCTGAACAGGTTGGTGGCGCAGTACGGATGGGAGGAGATGGGGAGGATCGTCAGTATCAGGTGTTTTCAAAAAGATCCCAGTATCAAATCCAGCCTGACATTTTTGAGAAGGACTCCCTGGGCCAGAAAAAAAGTAGAAGATCTTTTTGTCAGGACTGAAACAGGATCGTAAGATCCGGAACAAGACGCTATTTATCAAGGGGATAGCCCTCTTCGTAGTCGTAGAATATAACCATGCCAAGAACAGTCAAAAGATCCATATCAGATAACCCGGCGCGGGAATTATAGGGAAGGGATGTTCCGTGTTAAAGACGAGGAGCAATGTGGCGGAGTCTGACCCTTCTGGTTCTTGTCTTGGGCATATTGGGTGTGTATACTATTTAAATATGCCGTAATGGCAGGCGTTCAGTTCTCTGTCCGTTAACTATGGAGGTGAAAAGATGGAACAAAGCCCTTCAAATCGTCCACAACTGAGTGTTTTTATGCTCGCGATGATGAACGTGGCGATTATCATGAATCTCAGGGGTTTGCCCCTGATGGCCAAGGAAGGCCTCGCGATGATCTTCTTTCTTCTTTTTACAACGATCATTTTTCTGCTGCCGACGTCCCTTGTTTCCGCGGAGTTGGCCACGGGGTGGCCGGTAGGAGGCGGGGTATACAGGTGGGTCAAGGAGGCCTTCGGGGGGCGTATGGGTTTTGTGGCCATCTGGCTGCAGTGGATCCAGAATGTTATCTGGTATCCGACGATACTGGCGTTTGCCGCCGGAGCTTTGTCTTATCTTTTTCTTAACCCGGCCCTCGCGGGCAACAAGCTTTTCAATCTTATCGTGATCCTTGCCGCTTACTGGGGGGCCACGCTGATGAACTTCCGCGGCATGAAGACCTCGGGCTGGCTGACAACCGCGGGTGTTCTCGGGGGTACTATTTTTCCGGCTGTGCTTATTATAGCGCTCGGTATCGTGTGGTGGGCAAAGGGTAACCCGATGGAGTTCACGCTTACTTCGCACAGCATTTTTCCTGATTTCAGCAATTTTGACAATATATCTTTCCTCGCGGGGGTCATTCTGCTTTTCGCGGGGATGGAGGTTTCGGCCGTGCACGCGATGGAAGTTAAAAACCCCAAACGTAATTATCCGATAGCCATATTCCTCGCGGGGGCGATCATAGTGACCATATTCACTCTCAGCGCGTTATCCATAGCGGCTGTCATCCCTGTGCAGAAGATCAGCCTTACCGCGGGCATTATGCAGGGGTTTAATGACCTGCTGCGCCTCTTTAACCTGGATTGGCTGCTTCCCGCTATAGGTTTTCTTGTGGCGTTCGGAGCGATAGGGGCTGTAACGGCGTGGATAATAGGCCCGAGCAAAGGGCTTCTGGCCACCGCTAAAGACGGGGACCTCCCGCCTTACCTGGCGAAAGTGAATAAGAACGGCGTGCCGACACGCATATTGTTCATCCAGGCGGTCATTGTAACGGCCATCGCGCTGGTCTATCTTCTGATGCCTAATGTGAGCAGCGCGTTCTTCCTGCTTACCGCTCTCACGGCTATTCTTTATCTCATAATGTATATCATGCTTTTCGCGGCGGCTATCAGGCTGCGTTACTCACAGCCTGACGTACACCGCGCGTATGAGGTTCCCGGGGGAAAACCCGGCATGTGGATAGTATCCGGTATAGGGATACTCGGGGCTCTGTTCGCGATAACAGTGGGGTTTTTCCCGCCGTCGCAGATCAAAGTCGGCAGCCCCGCTTTTTATGTGATATTTCTTGTCGTGGGGATTGTGGTATTTGTGCTGGCGCCCCTGGTGATCAATCTTTTCAAACGCCCGGAATGGGTATCTAAGGATTAAAGGAGGAGAACATGTTGTCCAGACAGGTAAAACTCAAAGGGGCCCGGGATTCGGAAAAAGTCCTTACGCCTACGTATGCTTCCCGCGAATTGAATCAGGCAGTGCCGAAATACGAAATGCCCGAGAAGGAGATGCTTCCGAAGACGGCGTATAATATCGTGCATGATGAGCTTATGCTGGACGGTAATTCCCGGCTTAATCTCGCGACGTTCGTGACGACATGGATGGAGCCGGAGGCGAGAAAGCTGATGTCAGAGACATTCGACAAGAACATGATCGATAAAGATGAATATCCTCAGACAGCGGAGCTTGAGCTGCGCTGCGTGAACATGCTTTCGCGCCTTTATCACGCTCCGGAAGAGGGCACGGCCTGCGGCTGTTCGACGATCGGGTCCAGCGAAGCGGTCATGCTGGGAGGGATGGCGCTGAAATGGAAGTGGCGCGAGCGCATGAAAGCAAAGGGAAAGCCGGCCGATAAGCCTAATCTGGTCATGGGCGTCGACGTCCAGATATGCTGGGAAAAGTTCTGCCGTTACTGGGATATCGAGCCGCGTATCATCCCTATGGAAAAAGGCCGCTGCATTGTGAACGCGGAGGAGGTCATAAAGCGCGTAGACGAGAATACCATAGGCGTAGCCGTTATCATGGGTACGACATTCACCGGGCAGTACGAACCGGTCGAGGAGATCAACAACGCGCTCGATAAGCTCAACAGCGAGACCGGCTGGGACGTGCCGATACACGTTGACGGCGCCAGCGGCGGTTTCGTCGCGCCTTTTATACAACCCGGGCTGAAATGGGATTTCCGGCTGAAGTGGGTGAAGTCCATAAATGCTTCGGGGCATAAGTACGGGCTGGTCTATCCCGGGGTGGGATGGATCATATGGCGCGAGTGGGAGGAACTGCCGAAGGACCTTGTCTTTTACGTCAACTACCTCGGCGGGGAGATGCCGACTTTCGCCATCAATTTTTCGCGGCCCGGCAACCAGATAGTAGCGCAGTATTATAACTTTCTCAGGCTGGGTAAGGAGGGTTACACGCGCATCATGCGGTCGCTGCGTGATACTGCTTTGTATCTTTCGGGCGAGATCGCGAAACTTGGGCCTTTCGAGCTCTTGACCGACGGGAGCGACATCCCTGTTTTCGCTTTCAAGCTCAAAGAGGAGACTAATTTTACGGTATTCGACATATCAGAAATGGTCCGCGATAGAGGGTGGCTCATACCGGCGTACACCATGCCGGAGAACATCCAGGATGTGGCTGTACTCCGCATAGTGGTCAAGGAGGGTTTCAGCAGGGACATGGCGGACCTCTTGATATCGGACATTAAGCGCGTACTGAAGCATTTCGCGGAACAGCCGGGGCATAAGCCTACAAGGCCGGCAAAAAAAGATAAATACCGTAAACATTGTTAGAAAGGGACGGACTTGGAAAGGACATCTGCCGCGCCTGAGAAAGGCAAGATCGGTTTTTTCGTGCTGGCCATGCTCAACGTGGCCATTATTTGCACGCTGAGGGGCCTGCCGGTGATGGCAAAAGAGGGCTTCGCGCTTATCTTCTACTATGCCGCGGCGGCAGTTCTTTTTCTTATCCCGGTCTCCCTTGTCACGGCGGAACTCGCTACCGGTTGGCCTCCCGAGGGCCCCGGTGGCGTCTATGTGTGGGTGAATGAGGCGTTCGGCCGGCGCCTTGGGTTCCTCGCCATATGGCTCCAGTGGATACAGAACGTTATATGGTATCCCACGGCGCTTTCCTTTCTCGCCGCTACTCTGGCGTATATTTACGACCCCGCTCTTGCCGGCAATAAATTGTACCTGATAGTTGTGATACTGGCCGCTTACTGGGGGGGCACGTTCGCTAATTTCCGGGGAATGAAGACTTCAGGTGCTATAAGCGCTGTTGGGGTCATCTGCGGTATTTTTATCCCAGGCATGTTCATCATTGTTCTGGGCGCTCTGTGGTTTATGCAGGGGAACGTGTCGGAGGTCGTATTTTCCGCCCGGAAGCTCATACCGGACGTGACTAATATCGATAACATCGTACTGTTCGCGGGGGCGCTTTTAATATTTTCAGGGATAGAGGTCTCGGGCGTTCATTCGCAGGAGGTAAGAGATCCCGGGAGGGATTATCCCCGGGCGATATTTATTTCGGCCGCAATAGCTATTGCTGTTTTGACCATGGGGTCCCTTGCTATCGCTGTAGTGGTTCCCCAGAAGGACATAAGCCTCGTAGCCGGCCTAATGGAAGCGTTCAGGCTTTTGCTCGACAAGTTCGGGCTCAGGTGGCTTATCCCGCTGATAGCCATACTGATCACAATGGGGTCGATAGGGGAGTTGAGTTCCTGGATAATCGGGCCGAGCAAGGGGCTTTTAAGTACCGCCAGGCACGGGCACATCCCGCCGTTTTTGCGGAAGGTGAACGCTGAAAAAGTGCCTGTTAATATCCTTCTCGCGCAGGCTGTTATCGTCACACTGCTGGCGTTCGTCTTTCTTCTCATGCCTACGGTGAGCGGTTCTTACTGGATACTTTCAGCGCTGTGCGTAATACTTTATCTTGTCATGTATCTTTTTCTTTACGCGGCCGTGATAAGGCTGCGTTATTCCAAACCCGGCGTCCCGAGAGCCTATAAGATACCGGGAGGTTTTGCCGGTATCTGGATAGTAGCGGGGACGGGGTTCCTCGGCGCGCTCGCCACGCTGGTAATAAGCTTTTTCCCTCCGTCACAGCTTAAAACAGGGAATAAGTTTTTTTATGAAAGCTTCCTCATAGCGGGGACACTCCTTATGTGTTCCATACCTTTTGTCCTGGGGTTTTTCCGCAGGCCGTCATGGGCGGCTGAAAAGGGGACATGAAGATGGGGCGTATATTAGTTCTACGTTATACATAAGATTTCGGAGCGCCATTTAATATCACGAATCTTAATGGCGGATTAACAAAACAGGTTAAGCCGATATTTGTAATACAACTTTAATAAATAAATAGTTTCAGTATAAGATGTTTTTCTCCGCGAGCAGTTTTTTCGCGCTGAACGTGAATATTTTCATTGTTTTTCATGCCACGCTGACCATTTATCCGCGTCCCTTCCGAAATCTTCTCCTGTCAGAGACTTTAAAGATGAGAGGGCGGACAGCTGAACGTCTTTGAAATTATCTTTGAGGGCTGTTATCAGCGCGGGTATAGCCTTTTTGTCGCCTGTCTCTCCCAGTGCCGCGGCAGAGGCCTGGCGTACGCCGTTGTCGTTGTCCTCCGTGACAGATACTATCAGTATTTCTAACGAATCTTTATCTTTTATCCTGCCGAGGGCCTTTGCGGCAAACGCTCTTACGCCCGGGGATCTATCTTCTGATAAGGCTTTTCTCAGGGCGGGAGCGGTTGCCGGGTCAGATTTCGCGAACATGAGCTCAGCGGAGGCGATCCGTACGCTTTCCGTGCTGTCGTCCAGAAGTTTTAAAGCGCCCGCGGGTACGGTATCTGTTCCATAGACAAGGAGCGCTTTCAGGGCGGCTTCCCTGACCGAAGGTTCTTCGTCTCCGAGGGCTTCCACTGTCGCGGGTAAAGCCGCGTTGTCCGCTATCTCTTCCAGGGCTTTGCACGCGGCCACGCGCACCTTGAAAGATCGGTTCTTCAGTGCCCTGATCAGTTCGGGTACAGCGCTTTTCGCGTCCATTTCCCCGAGGAGGTTGCAGGCAAGTACCTTTGTCTCGAACTCCACGTCTTTCTTTTTTAATACTTCCGTTATGTACGGCACCGCGTCCGGGCCTATGTTCTTGAGCTCTCTGTAGCCGTCTCTTTTTGTGCCCCTTGCCTGGCTTTCCAGTTTTTCCACGCCTCTTTCGATCTTTTTTATCTGTATGGAAGAAAGTTCCTCCCCGGCCGGGCAGGATAAGGTATCGAGATACAACAGCGATACGCAAAAGAAAAGAACTGATACGCGGCGGATGTATTTTTTCATTTAGAGCCTCCTTTTTCCGGAATATGGAATATGTTTTTCGCGCGAAGAACTATACCGCGATATAAAACCCTGGAAATAAGTATACCATATTGTAAAGGGCAGGATAAGGCGCGGCGTGGGATAAATATAGATATTGAGGTATCAGAGCGGAAAAATATTTTGCCGGGCATGACAGGCCATCCGGCCAGGATAATTCCGGAAGCCTGACGGCGCTCATGATAGAGCTTTTTGTCACCGGGCTTGTGCTATCAGCCGCCAGCCGGAACTGACACGCGCGCCGGGAAAAGAACTTCGGGGGCAGGGGTTGAGTCCGCCCCCCGAAGTTCTTTTCGTTTTTTTTAGAGAATATTATTCCCGGGGCCGCCGTATCCCTCCCTGAATTTGCTTAGAACTCAGAGTATGGTAAAATATATCAGGGATGCCGGAATAAAATAATAAACAGAAAAAAAGGGGGGAGAAATCGCTTAAGTCTCAGAAACAAGACCCCATTTATGAAGCGGACAGATCTCGATCAATAAAAAGGCCATAAAGTCTTTTACTCACGCCAAAAATAAAAAGCGGGAAAGGTGGACTGTAATGAAAAAGAAGAATATCTCAGTGGGTTCATTAAGCTTAAGTTTGTCCATGCTTATTTTCATGATACTGGCGTCTGTGCTTCTGCCATGCGGCGCGTACGCGCAGAACGGCGCGGGTTACGATGACGCTATCCCGCTTTCGACCGGCGAAACGGTTTCCGGATCGGTCGGGCTTAACAGCACGAAATATTATTCGTTCCGTCTGGAAAGCGGGCAAAGCGCGAAGATCACCATGCAGCCGGTTGGAAGCGATAAGGACCTTTACATAGACGGCCCGGCCGGGGGACAGATAGGTGTAAGCGGGAACCAGAATACGGAACTTGAACAGTGTGATATCGCCGCTTCGGAAAGCGGCACATACTACGCCCGTGTGCATGGTTTCACCGAAGGGCTTTTCACTATTAACGTCGCGGTTAAAGGGGGCGCCGCTCAGCCCGCGTCATCCGCCGCCGCGCAGACAGACGGGGGTTTTTTCGGCGCTATGCCTCTTTCGGGCACTCATACCGCGTCTATCAGCGCCGGGCAAAAGCATTATTACTGGTTTGAACTTTCTACGGGGCAGACCGCGGCTGTACGCCTGTCAGCGTCATCATGGGACCAGGACCTCTATCTTTACAGCGCGCCTGACGAAGGGGCGCTTATCCAGATCAGCGGCAACCAGCGGGGCCAGTCCGAAGAGGTCAGTGTGACAGCCTCGGCTGATACGAGGTATTATGTAAAGGTAGACGGCTGTGAAACCGGCCCGTACACTTTAACCCTGTCTATCGAAGGCGGGGAGGAACCCGCGATCCAGCCGAAGGCTTCGGTTTCGGGCGGCTTTATGAACGCTGCTCCGCTTTCGGGAACGCTTACGACACTTATCAGTACCGGGCAAAAGCATTATTACTGGTTTGAACTTTCCCGGGGGCAGAGCGCGACCGTGTCCATGCCGGCTTCTCAGTCTGACCAGGACCTCTACATTTACAGCGCGCCTGACGAGGGATCGCCTATCCAGGTCAGCGGCAATCAGCGGGGGCAGTCCGAAGAGGTCAGCGTGACAGCCGCGGCTGATACGAAATATTATGTGAAGGTGGACGGCTTTGAGGCGGGTACATACACATTGAATTTATCGGTCTCAGGCGGCCCAGGGCAGCCGGCCGCGCCGGCCGCCGGGTCCGCCCCGTCACCGGACAAAGACACTGTTCCCGTCAGTGTAATACTGACGTCTCATACGGATAAAAATAAAAGGGCCGATAACCGGCCCAGATTTCACTGGAAAATAGAACCTGAAACTCCCGGCATAGCCGTGAAATATCGCGTTTATATCGGCACAGACCCCAATAACATGAAACCGCTTTACAACAATAACCTGATCAGCGAACCTTACTGCGATACGGATAAGCCGCTCTTCTATGATACCACGTATTACTGGAAGGTCCGCGCCTTTAACGCGGCCGGGGCCGTTCTTGGGGAAAGCGAAACAGCCGAGATCATCACGCTTTTTCCCAATGAGGATACGATCAAGCTTTCCAACCCCATCAGCGTAGATCTTTTTGAAGGGGAGGCGCTGAAGATATGGTTTGACACCCCTGACATCTATTCGATGAAATTGCATTTTGAGTATATAAAAGCCGCGCCGGAATGGAGCGCGGTCCAGGTCACTGATCCAAAAGGGGCCGTAGCATGGGAAATAAGCGTTACAGAGATAGAAGACATGTATTCCGCGCCCCTTTCCGGGAATACATGTTTTTTACAGATCCGGAGGGCTAATGAGGACGATCCTGTCAGTTATTCCATTGACCTGATAAACTATAGCATAAAAGATCCGTCCGTTAAGTTGACTGAAGCGAATGTCCACTATGAGATAGTATCCAGGCCCGAAGCCCCTGCCCCGGAAACCGTTGACGCGCGGAACGATTTTCCCGAAAAACGCGTCATGTTGAAATATCCTGCAGACGGACAGGAGTTTGACAGTTTTATGGACGTTCAGTTCCGGTGGCAGGCGGATAAAGAGGGGACAAGGCCGCAGTATTACAGCTTTTATATAGGTACCGTCCCGGACACTCTTTCCTTGAGAATGGATTCTATCCTTGCCCAGATGTATACGATATCGTCCCGGGAGATGAGCTCCCTTCTCGATGACAACCGGCGGCTGTACTGGTGCGTAAGCTGTACTTACTATGATCCCGTATCCAATAGTTCCATTACAACCCGCAGCCCGGTCAGGAGTTTTTCGTTCAAGGAACCAGATAAACCCGTGGTCCGGCTCACGCGGCCTTACCCTGACAGCAAAAATGTCTCGCCGAAATTGACTTTTCACTGGGCCGTGGACCCTTCGGAGTTCCGTTTTTACCGTTCGCGGTTATTACTCGGCAAAACGCCCGAACAACTCGAACCCATCACGCCGCTTATATCCGAGTTCTATTACAGTATGGATAAGGACTCTCTCGAATATGACACGACGTACTTCTGGAAGGCGCGGGTATTCGCTCCGGAAGGGAAGGACCCTGTAGCTGAAAGCGAAGTGTTCAGTTTCCGTACTGAATCCCGGCCATGGATAGAAGTTATCCTTGAGCCCGCGGAACTCGAGAAGATAAACCGGGCCGGCCTGCTCCCGGGCCAGGCGATAAAGGTCACGCTGCCGGGATCGTCCATGAATAAAGCCTATTTCAGTGAGATCCGCTGTACCGCTGACTGGGGCCTGGTCCAGATAGTCGATAGTTCCGGCGGGATCTTGTGGGAAAGGCGCGCTGCTATTCCCGATGTGTACACAGATGTATTCGACGGGCCTTCGTTCATCATAAGGACGCGAAAGACGAAAGAAGAAGATGAGGCTTCGTATACTATCACGAAACTTTATTATAAGGGCGCGGACAGCGTTATATTTTCGCGGGATGTCCAGATCGAGATCGTCGGGGACCCGGTTTCAGGAAAGGACGAAAGCGAGACTTTTAAAACCACCAATGACCCCTGCTCCGGTATAGAAGAGGCCCGGGTAAGGCTTAACCGTCCTGACGCCGGGAAGCGGTTTTCCTACAGTACCGATATAAGGTTCAGCTGGAGCGTCGATACCCGCGGGATACCTTACGATACATGTGATTACTCGCTTTATGCCGGCGCTTCAAAAGAAACCATGGCCGAGTTCTCGGGGCTCAAGAACGCCGGATATAACCTCGGTGCGCGCGAGATAGAACGCCTCCTTGGCCCTGACGAAAAAGAACGGAAGATCATTTGGCAGGTCAAAGCGGTATATACGATAAAAGGCCAGCCTGGCCAGTATAAGGCGTTTTGCAGTCCTCCGCGGGACTTTTTCGTGGATCCCCCGGTGAAGCCGTCTATTATCCTGAACAAACCCGACGACAACGCGAAAAATATTATTGCCGGGCCTGTCATTTCCTGGAGGATAAGTTCCGGGCTCACGGGAGTGTCATACCGTTCCCGGCTTTTTATGGGAAAAGACAAAGAAAATATGGCCCCTGTAAGCCCTAAGATAGATACGTCTTATTTCAGCCTCGCGGACAGGCCTCTTGACCCGGACACGACGTATTTCTGGCAGATAAAGCTTTATGACCATATCAGTGATGACCCGGTCGCGGAAAGCGGGACGCGGAGTTTCAAGACAGAGGCCGAGGGCTGGAAAGAGATCGTACTCGAGGAGCCGGAGCTCGGCCTGATCAACCGGACGGACCTGCCGGCATCAAAAGTTCTCAGGGTCGAGGTGCCGTGCGGTTACGTAAAAGTTAATTTCGCTGACGTTTTGACTGCCCCGGATAAGGCCTGGGTAGAGATAACGGATACTGCCGGTATGCTTTTATGGCAGATAAGCGGGTCCGTGTATGATGTAAAAAGCAAACCTGTATCAGGAGGGATCTTCAATATCCGCGGGAACAAAACCTCTATGGAGGATGAGCTGAAATACGATATAGATAAACTGTATTACAGGGAGGCGGGAAAAACACTTACATCCTCCGACGTGAAAATAACTATACGAGACGATCCCGCGGGCGCCATGGAAAACGCCGTTAACCTGGAAGAGAAAGAAACACCTCTTGAGGATGTGGTTGAGGCGCGTGTTGACCTGAAACTCCCCGAGAGCGAAGCAGGAGTGCCTTATGGGGCCCCGGTTACTTTCTCATGGGAGGTTGACACCGAAGGGCTTGATTACGACACATTCTCTTTTGACCTTTATGTCGGTACTGATACGAAAAAAATGTTCTCCGTGGAAAACCTGGAAACATCGAGTTATACGCTTTCCCCGCGGGATATAGAAGGTATCCTTGAGAACAGCCCGGACCGCTGGCTTTACTGGTCCGTGCAGTGCAGATCCTCCGTACGGGGCGAGCCCGGTACGGTCCGCGTGTTCCGAAGCCCCGTAAGATCGTTTCTCGCCCGCAGGGAAGTAACTCCGGTGGTAACGCTGGAAACTCCGTCCAATAACGAGTCAGGGGTCTACAGAAGCACTCAGCTGCGCTGGAATGTCAAAGACGCCGATACAGGAGAATCCCTCAGCGGGGTATCGTACAGATCTCAGGTATTCCTTTCCGAAGAAGGGAAACCATTGGCGGCTATCAGCCAGCCGCTTGATTATTGGCTGTATTCACTGAAATTGCATGTGCTTGAATTCGACAGGTCCTATCAGTGGATGATAAAAGTGATCGATCCCGCGCGGAACAAAGTTGTGGCGGAAAGCCCGGTATGGCATTTTTCCACAGAGAAACAGATGGTGATCTATTATAAAAAAGCAGAAAAAAACGTCGCGGAGATCATAAAGAAAGCCAAAGAGGAAAAATCCCGGGAGGGGGATACCGTAAAAAAAACAGATCAACCCCCCGTACGTCCCGAAACGCTTACGGAAAGGCCGCCGCAAGTTCCCGCGCTTACTAAGAAGGAACCGGCGGAAAGAAAGGTCGATATGACAAAACTTATAGGCTCTCTCGAGACTGTTTCAAACAGGAATAAGCCTGTCGTAATGCCCCCTCCCGTTGTAAGCGGAGGCGGCGGCGCGGGCGCAGGTTCCGCCGCGGCCGCGGGAAAACAGCCCTCGTACGATCCCAACCCGGAAATAGAACGCGTTACTGCGCTGGCAGGGAAAGTGCAGTTCCCGAATATTTTCAAGAACCCCGACGGTTTCAGGAGCGGGCTTAACCAGCTAATCGGTTATTTCAGGGAGCTATCCCAAATAGTGAGGGCGTATAAAAGCGGCGTGACCGCGGCGAACCTTGAAAAGCTCCGGGATCTCGCTAACACCGAGAGGGCGAAAGCCAGGGATCTGATAAGAGCTCTCGAGAACAGTAAATACGCGCGGATAAAGAACCAGACACTTAAGCCGCTTACGGATCTGGAGGCGGAAGCCACGAAACTGGCGGAACTCTCTGGCGGCGCTGTAAACAGGCAAACTTCAGTCGATACGCGGGAATATGAAGAAAATAAAAAGAAGATAGAACGGGAAACAAAAAAACAATTGAAGGAACTCGACGCCCTGTACAAACGGTAAAAAAATATGAATAGAAACGCGGGCTAGTATTTCGAAAAAAGGCGGCCGCGGAGTATTCAAAGTCACGCGCCTGAGGTAAGAGGAACTATAACATGATCATGTTTTGTGTCACCCGGCCTGACCCCGGCTTTTGTTTGCTGTCCGCTTTTTTCGCGCGGCGTTGACTATCGTTTTATGGCAAAGTATACTGGTGTTTAAGCCGGGATAAAATATCCCTCTCTAATATAAAAAAAGGAGGAGCACCCATGGGCGATAAAGGCAGGAAAGATAAGAATAAGCACGACAAACAGGTAAACAAAGCAAAAAACGCGAAAAATGAAGCAAACAGGAAAAAACAGGAAAAACCGGCATAGTAAAAAAAGAGCAGAGAAAATCCGGTCTAAGTGCCTGCCTGAAAAGCAAAAGCCGGTTTTTACTTTTCCCGAAGAGGCAAAGATCTTACGCCCGAACATAAGTTTTGGTTTAAGCACTCCTTTACATATTTGCCACGAGTACGATCGGTTTATGTCTGAGCGCTTTCCCCGGGTTAATTTCAGGGTCACCAAAGGAGCGGCAAAATCGTATTCTTTTATATGATTATTCATTAGATATCTCTGAGGTTACCGTCGAGTCTTGTCAGGGAGAGCGCGGATAAAGTATTAACTTAACAAAACAGCCAGGGGGAAGGGATGAACTTCGCGGTTGATTATTTAGGGAAGAAATTCGAAAATCCGTTCGTGATCGCTTCGTCTCCGCCTGTCGCTGACAGTGATATGATCTCAAGGGCGTTTGATGCCGGATGGGCGGGTGTCGTTACGAAAACGCTTATACAGGAGCCGGTAAAGAATTTAAAGAATCGTTTCGCGTCATGTAAAATAGGTAAAGATATTTTCGCTTTTGAAAATATCGAGCTTCTCAGTGAGAACAGCCCGGAACAGTGGTATCGGGATATCCGTTTACTTAAGAAAAGGTTCCCGGAAAAGATAGTTATCGGCAGTATAATGGGCGACGCGAAAAGCGGGGAACAATGGGTCCGGCTCGCTTCAGGCTGCCAGGATGCCGGTTGCGACATGATAGAGCTTAATTTTTCATGCCCCCATGGTTATCCTGAAAAGGGAAAAGGGTCAGCTATCGGCCAGAACCCCGAGTTTTCTTCATTGATCACAGGGTGGATCAAAAGTGAAAGAAGCGTAACTATTCCCATTATTCCCAAATTGACCGGAGCGGTAGCGGATATTTCCCATATCGGCCGCGCCGTTAAGGACGCGGGCGCGGACGGCATTTGCGCTATAAACAGTTTCCCGTCAATAATGGGGTTTGACCTTGATACGTTAAAGCCTTTGCCGAACGTTGCGGGCTATACCACTCCGGGCGGATATTCCGGGCCGGGCCTTAAGCCTATCGCGCTCAGATGCGTATCGGATCTTGTAAAGAACCCGAATCTGCCGGTTATGGGCGGTGGAGGGATCTCGTCAGGCAAAGACGCGGCGGAGTTTATTCTCGCGGGTGCTTCTGTGCTTCAAATATGCACGGCGGTAATGCTGCGCGGCTATTCAGTTGTATCGGGAATGCTGGCTGAACTTGAAGAATTCATGGAAAAGCATAAATTTTCCGGGATAAATGATTTTCTGGGAGCAGGCAACAATATGATCCGCGGGTATTCCGAACTCGATATGGATTATTCCGTAAAAGCGTTTGTCGATCCGGATAAATGTTCAGGCTGCGGAAAATGTTTTGTTTCTTGCAGGGACGCCGCGTACCAGGCGATCGAAATGAGAGATAACCGGGCAATTGTAGATGCCGGTAAATGTAAGGGGTGTTCATTGTGCTGTCAGATATGCGCGGATAACGCGATTAAAATGGTTCAGTTGACTGATAAAATGTTGTATCCGGGCTCATACAATGGCTTGGGATAACGCGTTCAGGAACAGAATGGTGTTCGTTCCTGTTATTCAAAGAGACAGGGCGTAAGCGTCGGGAGGAAGACATGACATGTTCTTTAAGTGTTTCCAGGGATTTTTTTAATTATTATTTTGTCAAATGGGGCTTGAAAGAAAAAAGCCGGTTAACGCTGAATACTCATCCTGACCCGATAGTTCTCAGTATAAATGCCGGGCAGGTAAAATACAGTAAAGGGTTGCTTAAGTCTATATTCAGGCTGGTGAGGAATAAAAATATCAGATATTACGCGGATACCGGTAAAATTTCGGTATATAGCCGGGATCAGAGATCCAGTATGGAAATGGAGCTGGACATCGATGCTTTAGAAACAGTCGAGGCGATGTTGTCCTGCGGCGGAAAATGTGAAGACGTTGAGCGCGATCTGTTCATGATAACATTCGATAACGATCTGAAATTTTTGATACGAAAAGTTCCTGTGGCGGACATTGCGACTTTGAAAGAAACTATGCTTGACGGGGAGTATGCTTTTCTTTATCCGTATGTAAAAGGGAAAGCGGTTCTTGATATCGGCGCGTATATAGGCGATACCTCGATCATGTTCTGTTTAAATGGAGCTAAAACAATAGCGGCATATGAACCGGACCCCCTCTTGTTCGATATATGTTCGAGAAACATCAGGTTAAATGGTATGGCGTCGAAAATTGATGTAAGGAACTATGGTGTGAGCGATAAAGAAGGCCTTATCAATGAAAAAGGGTATAGTTTTATAGGCCCCGAACTTTTATTTGACAGGGAAAAACATTTTATTTCCGGGGAAACTCGGATGAAAATATTATCTTTCTCGAAAATCATCGAACAAATGCAGGAAATAGACGTGCTTAAAATGGATTGTGAGGGCGCGGAGTTCCCGGCGATCCTTTCTACCCCTCCGGGCCTTTTAAAGAGAATAACGGCGATCGGCATGGAATGTCACGATGACCCTGAACCTCTGATCGATCATCTGAAAAAGGCTGGCTTCAAAGTTGAGATCAAGAAAGAAATAAAAACGCGGGATAAACATTTGACGATCCTGTTTGCCGCGCGGGACAGGGATACAACGCGGAAATAAATGGTATCAAATTTAATCTTTTTTTTTGAGCGTAGTGTATTTAATATCAATGATCCGCGAATCGTGTAACCGGATAGAAACCAGAGAAGTTTTCAATATATTTCCAATCCCATATTTTTTTAATCCTAACACGTTCTTTAGAAACTATCAAAAAGCGCGTCGCGTATTAGTTTTAAAAAAATATATTTTGGTTGGATATGTCAGTAAAACAAAGAGAAATGCGGGTTAAAAAAGAAAAGGCTGTTGGTGTGCTATCCTTTATCTTGTTTTTTTTGTAAGATTGAACAAAGATCGGGAAGAGGCACAGCTCCCCCCTGGCTTGGCATTTAGCTTTTGGATTGAAAAATAGATTATGTTTTGTTATAATTAGAATGTTATGATAAGAAGAAGTAAGAAAATTCATAATTATCGTAAACTCATTACAACCGTACTTGCGGTTGTTTTTTTGTCTGATACTTGTTGCCATGGTTTGGCAATTCAACCCGCGTCAAATAATCTTCCGGTCAGAAATGATATCCAGCGTATATTGAAAGAGGAACATTTTGATCCGCGTAAAATCTCGAAAAGTATCAAGAATGTTCTGGATCGAGAAAACACTTCCCGGGGCAGACAGCAGGAGCTCTATAAGTTGATGGCTTTATACAATATAGATCAGGAATATTTCACGCGTATATGGAATTCCGTTGTTTTGCAGGGGTGCAACAGCGATGTAGCACAGCTTGAAGATCTGGAAAGATTGTTAGATCAGATACAAAATAATATTTTGCGTAAAATAAGAAAACTGGATCTAAGCGTGGATGAAGCTGTGCTGCGGTCAGGTACCGCGCTTTGTGAGTGGGCGGCAGAGTGCCGGGATGCCGATAAGAAAAAACTCAGGGTGTTGCATGTCCTGGGAGTGCCATATGATAAGACCGGAAGCGGTATGGTCGCGTGTAATATTACGTCGGAGCAGGGAAAGTGCGGCGATGAATGGAAACTGTGCTGCGCCGATTATGAACCCAGCGGGAAAGAAAATATTGAAACTATACTCTTTACCGCTGGGCAGGGAGATCCGCTTGATGGCGCCGTAAGTTTTCCGGTGCCTACGTACTCAAAAGGTATGCCGTTCACGCATATCAGGTATAGCGAGATGAGCGAATTACAGCTTGTCGAGTTCTGCGAGAAATATCACGCGTTCCTGAAAAATGTAATAGAAACATATAAGCCGGATATAATAAATACGAACCATCTGTTCCTGCTGAATCCCATAGTTGAAATTATAGCTCCGTGGGTGCCTGTCGTCTGCACAACGCATGGGACAGAAGAAAAAATGCTCAGAGATCACCCTGAAATGAAGGGGCTTGTGACAAAAGGGGCACTGAAGGTAGATAAGGTTTTCTGCGTGTCCGACTCTCTAAAAAAGGAAGTTCAGGAAATATACGGCGTGGCTCCCGACAGGGTCGCTTTGACGGAGAATGGTTTCGATGGCCTTTTATTTCAGCCGAGAGAATTATCCAGAAAAGATGTTCTGGCCAAATATGGTATTAGTGACGAATTTGACAAGATAGTTTTATACGCGGGGAAATACAGCGAATGGAAAGGTATAGAATTTTTGATAGAAGCGGCCGCGCGGAATAACGCGGGGAGCGGGAGGAAAGTTTTGACTCTTATCGCCGGAGGCGGGTCGCGTGAATTGTACGATAAATACCGCGGTATAGTGTCCGGGCATTCGGCCGGTAACTATATCAAGTTCATAGAATTATACGGTAACAGGCAGACGGAAATCAGTGAGCTCATGAACATATCGGATGTTTTTGTCCTCCCAAGCTTTTCGGAACCTTTTGGTATGGTTTTACTGGAAGCCATGGCTTGCGGCATGCGCGTTGTGGCCGCTGACAGAGGCGGGCCTCCGATGTTTGTGGGAAAAGATCTGATAGATAAGGGCCTTGCGAAGCTGGTCAGGCCCGTAAAACTGGATGATCGCGGTAACGCTGATATCCGGGATCTTGATAATTATGTTTCCGCGTTGAGTGAAGGGGTTCTCGATGTTATAAATACTCCCGAAAATCCGGGTGAAAGAGATATGATCTCAAAGTCCGTCGGGCAGAGGAGATGGGAAGCAGTATATAGGAAAATAAGGGAGGAATATAAAGACGCGATAGAACGCAGGATGAACAGATACCTGATGGTGCCTCTGGATTCTGCTTTTTCGGGGATCGTGGAATTATGCGGCGGTAAAGCTCTGGGGTTAAACAGAATTAATGATCTCCGGATGGAGGGGTTTAATGTCCCCGGGGGGCAGGTGATCACGACCCTGGCTTTCAGACATTTTATCGGAAGTAACGATGCGCTCAAAACTAAAGTATTAATGCTGGATAAAATTTCGAAAGATTTATGCGATATAAGTGGACAGGATGAACGCGGTGGACGTGCCAGCGTATTGCGGGAGGAGCTCGCGCGGCTGAGCGGGGAGATAAGAGACGCGGTTTTTGAAAGTGAACTTCCGGCGGATATAAAGAAAGCGATAAAAGACTATTACAGTGTTTCCGGGAAAAAACTTTTTGCCGTTAGGAGTTCCGCCGTAGATGAGGATACCGAAGACGACGCCGCCGCGGGCAGATATCATACGGAATTAAATGTGGTTTCTTGTGAAAAAATGGAGGAGGCGTTAAAGACCGTATGGGCGTCTTTTTTTTCCGATAACGCTGTCGCGATAAGGAATGAAAAGAGAAACGGCGCGATCAAAAAAAATGAAAACCCGGACAGGTATCTGAATTCCGGCGCCAGGATGGCCGTGATACTGCAGGAGATGGTGAATTCCGAGGCTTCCGGTATTTCATATAATGTTAATGTCGAAAACGGCCTTGAAGAAATAGTGATAGAAGCGGTTAAGGGTTACGGCGATGATTTCGCGAGCGGAGATATAACTCCCGATTTCTGGAGGTTCAAATATGACAAACGAGAAGAGCGGCCGGTTCTCCTGGAAGAGATAATAAGGGGCAAGCCTTATTTAAGGGAGAAGTCGACGCGGGACGAGCCCGCGTTGACCCGCACGCGGGCGGCGCTTCTTTCTGGCGTATTGCAGAAAATAGCGGATCGGTTTAAAGAAGTACACGGTATACAGTACCTGGATTTTGAGTTTACTTTCGATGAGGCGGGAAAGCTGTATATCCTGCAGGCGAGGCCTTTGACAGTTGTGCCTTATTCTGTCTTTAATCCGGTTTGTGACGGAGTGAAGAGAGAGGCCGCTGAGGATGTCCCTTATGTGGAATTGAACGGTGTTGCCGGATACCCGGGTGTCGCTTCGGGAAGGCTTGTCATTGTGGATAATCCCGGGGACTTTCCCTCGTACGTTAATCTTGAGGAAGCCTCACGGCTGATAAAAGAAGGAGACATTTTATGTACCCCCACAGTGAATGTGGGGTGGACGCGTCTTTTTGATAAATTGGCGGGAGTAATAGCGGAAAGAGGGGGGATGACGTCACATACGGCTACAATCGCGAGACAGAAAGGGGTCCCGGCGCTTGTGGGCGCGAAGAACGCGATAGCACAGCTCAGGAAAATGAATATGCGGGAAGTTACTCTTGACGTTTATAACCAGATTGTATACGAAGGGAACGTTGAAACAGAAAAAATGCCGCTTAATGATATATTGTGGCGAGTCCCGGAAGCAGGCAGGGATTACAACAGAAATGAACCATCCCATTTTGTGGATTCAAAAGGGAAAGAGTGGGTAAGAAACCGGTGTATCCTCTTGGAAATCTTTTGTGTGATATTTCGTACAAGGGGATGCTTAAGATCTTTGAGCTTTTCCCCGGGGTTGACCTTCCGATGTTCATGAAAGGTAATGTACTGTACGTGGGATATGAGGAACTGTTAACCGTTCCGGATAAAATATACGAACGCGGGACGGATTTTATAGAAACGTTTTTTAAAGACAGAAAAAGGACGATAAACAGGTTAAAGGACTACGCCGGCATGGAAAGCCTTAACGCCGGTAATATAGAAGATTTTTTCAAAGTTTATGTAATGGCGATGATGCATATGCATTTAAGAGCCGGTTTCAGGAGAAGGGTTGCCTTAAGGAAAAGAGGGGAAGTTATCGCGGCTCTTCCAGGGGGTATCAGAAATATTCTCACGTATATGCTGGCAATGAACGCGCCTTCGGAAGAGAACATGAATAGTGAGGCTGACACCGCGTTCAGCCGGATCCTCGGGGATTTGTCAGGTGAGGAAAAAGCGTTTTTGCTTAATAAGGATGAAATAGAGGTTGTCAGAATCCTGCCGGAGAGATACCCGGGATTATATGGAGAGCTGGAAAGATTCCTCAAAAATTACAGGATTACCCGTCTCCAGAGAGATGACTGGGATGCCCCGTTAATGTGGAGGCACGTTATATCCATGATTAAAGACGCTTTGAAAAGCGGTGATAGCTCCCGCGGGGGGGACATGGTATACCGCGGAATGGAAGGGTTTAAATTATTTATTGAGAGCCTTAAACCGGAAATATTGAAGTCTGCCCCTGAAATGGATTTCGACGAATTCACTCGGGTTATCATGCTTTCGGAAGAACAGAGTATCCAGGTTGAGAATGAGCGGCAGGTCTACCAGAAAGTTTTATTTTCGATGAAAGACAAACTTTTATCTCTGGGCGCGCTCCTGAGAGAAAGAGGGGTATTAAAAAGCGGCGATACTTTGCTTTCTCATACGATGGAGGAAGTAACAGGAATGGTTCAGATCGCTGATTCCGGGGCTATAGCCGCGGCGGATGAAAAAGGGCGGGACGATGATATAGTGTCTTCTGAAGAAATACGTTTTATGGAGGTGCATCCTACAAACAGGTGCAACCTGCGGAACACAAAGGCATGCAGCGGTATTTGCACATACGACAGCTTCCATTCCGCGGCTAAGACGCTCCCTTTTAACGCGATAGAGAGGATAGCGCGGTATAATCCGGAATATATACTGATAGCAGGAGGAGGTGAGCCCGCGTTATATGATTGTGAGGGGAAAGATTTTTCCGATTTTATACTCGAGATGAGGAAGTATCTGCCGGATACCAGGATGGAGCTGTGTACAAATGGAGTCAAATACATTAAAGAGGAATGCCATCCCGAAATATCTTCCATAAGGGTCAGCCTTCACGGATATTCAGAACATGAGTGCGCGTGGCACGCTGTAAAAAGCTGGAAAAATTTGTGGCGGTATTTTACGGAAAGTCCCATAGCGGAAATATGGGTAACTTACAGAATAAACAAGGACAATTATCTCGAGGCCGCGCATTTAGCTGAAAAGTTATGGATGACCTGGCAGGAAAAAGTAAAGGAAGATCCGGTTTTAGGAAAGAAAGAGTTCGGGTTTAAAATAATCTGTGAAGCGGACGACAGGGAGGAATTTGTTACAGATCCCTATCACGCTTCTTCGCTTGATTTAAATATGCGGAGGTTGTGGCGTGAAAAAATAAACGGGATCAAAGAGGCGGGAAGCGGTTTTGGTAAATTCCTTGCCGATATGGAAGATGGGCATCTTGCTTCGAATTTTACTCTGCCGCCTGAAATAATAACAGGTATTTTTCCACAGCGCGGAACGGCGCCATGTTCGAAATGTTTTCTCGCCGGGGATTACGCCCTTTTCGCGGCAGATGGGGACATCTATCCATGCTGCATAATGACGGCACAGTCGAAAAACCGTTACGGCAGTGTATTTTCCGATCCCGCTGACATATTTGAGGCCAGGAAAAAATTGGCCAGGGACGCATATCCGGCGTGTAAGGCGGGGTGCAGGCTTCACGACACCGTGGTGGGTAAACTTGTGAGAAAAAGGATCGAGGAAAAAAAGAGAGATCGGGCGTTGAGATCGGACAATTCCCGGTATGTAATTAACGAAGACAGAAAAGCGTATTTAACTTATGACATGAAAAGCCTGGGACAGTTGAAGGATGAAGGTATGATAACGCGAGGCAAGTATGTGATCTGGTATAATCCCGAAAAACTGCCGGAGCAATATGCGGATATTCTAAGACAATATGCCGGTTTGCTTGAGCGCGAGCAAGGAGTAAAGATAACGATCGCGCCATTTTCAGGAGAGAGGTCCAGGTTTAAGGGATCTCTTCTGGCGGTTGATTATAAAAACGCGGATTATACCGGAGAAAGCGTTATCGATGTGGATACCGAATGCGGTATAGAGAACTATCTTTTAAGGATCACGGGGATTTTAAATATGGCTATGGCAATAGCGACGATTCCATCAGGTACGGATGACAAAACGCTTATGCTGGAATATGAATATATAGTCATGTTTGTGAAACAGCAGTATCATTCCATTATGGGAGAAGAATATGACCTTTTCCAGAAAGGGAAGACCGCTTACGAAAATTTGCGTTGTATTGTCCTGCGCCTGCCGGGAATGTATAAGATAGACAGTGTTGAGATATATCAGTATAACAATATCGTAAAGAAAGCTTTATAGCGGTTAGCTCAGAAAGAGTTTTATCTCCTTTACGGATTCGGTACTTTTCCAGTTATATAGTGATCCTTCAGCAGGTTAGTTTTATTTCAGAAAGAGATTTGTCCGGGGATTTGAAAGATAGAAAAGACATAGAAAACGTTACGAGGGAAGTAATAATTCATCTTTTTTGAGGCAGGGGATATAACTGGAAACAACAGCAGTTTCTTAATGATGATCTGTCTCAGATATTGAGAAACGCGTTATCGAACATACGGGAACCGTTTCTTACGTTTCTTTTACTGTTTAGCGTTTCTGGCGCGGGTATCGCGCGCCGCGCGGGCACTGCGATTGAGAATAAATCTGAATGTTCTACCTTTGTCTTGCCAAGAAGAATTAGCGTATCCATATGTTGAAAGGTGTTGACTTTTTGGCATGAATATCGTATAATCCGGATAATACGATATAAGGAGGGTTATGCCGATAGATTATGCCAGGGACGCTGAGGTTTTGAAAGCTGTGGCTCATCCTGTACGCTTGAGGATAGTTCAGGGGCTTATGAGGAACGAGTGTAATGTCACAAAGATAGTCCGGGCGCTTGGGCTGCCGCAATCGACGGTTTCCCAGCATCTCGGGGTTCTGAGGGCCGCGGGGATACTTGTTCCAAGGAAGAGCGGCGTGAAGACGTGTTATCAAGTCGTGGACGGGCGGGTTATGAAGATCATTGAGGTATTTGAAAATAAAAGGGGATGATAGAAAATGAAACTTATAATAGTGGGCGGTGTCGCGGGCGGAGCGGCCGCGGCGGCAAGGGCGCGGCGGCTTGATGAGAGGGCGGAGATAATAGTGTTTGAGCGCGGAGAGTATATTTCTTTCGCGAATTGCGGCCTTCCATATTACGCGGGCGGGGTTATCAAAGAAAGGGAAAGGCTTCTCATACAGACGCCCGAGGGTTTCAGTGAACAGTTTGATCTGAAAGTCCGGACGCGGAGCGAAGTGGTAAGTATAGACAGGGAAAAAAAAGAAGTTCGGGTAGTTGATAAAAAGTCAGGGAAAGAATATGACGAAACATATGATAAGCTTATACTTTCACCGGGCGCGGCGCCGATAAGGCCGCCTTTTGAGGGCGCGGATCTGGATGTTGTGCATGTGGTGAGGGCTCTTACGGATATAGACAGGATAAAAGCGGAGATAGATTCAGGCGTAGTCAGAAGGGCTGTCGTTGTCGGCGCGGGTTTCATAGGCATAGAGATGGCGGAAAATCTGACTGAACGTAAGATAGAGACGCATCTTGTGGAAAGGCTCGACCAGGTAATGCCGCCTTTTGACAAGGATATGGCGGTCATACTTAACAGACAGCTCGCGTTCCACGGAGTGAGGCTGTACTTGAAGGATGAAGTGCGGAAAATACGAAAAAGCGCGGAAGGAGCCATAGTCGAGACTTCATCGGGAAAAAACATAGTGTGTGACATGGTGATACTTTGCGCGGGTGTGAGGCCGGAGTTAAAACTCGCGAAGGAGGCGGGGATAGAGACAGGTAAGTACGGCATAGTTACCAACGAGAAAATGATGACATCCGATAAGGATATTTACGCGATCGGGGATGTGGTGGAGGTTGTTAACCCTGTTACGAAGAAGAAGCATTATGTGCCTCTCGCGTGGCCGGCGGCTAAACAGGGAGTGGTAGCCGCGAATAATATTTTCGGCAAGGATGATTCCTATAAAGGGACATACGGCACATCTGTCGTGAAAGTATTCACGCTTACCGCCGCCATGAGCGGTGCGTCGGAAAAAGTCTTGAAAGCGGAAGGGATACCTTACGGGAAAATATATACCCACCCCGCGAACCATGCCGGATATTATCCTGGCGCCATGCAGATGTGCGTGAAACTTTTATTCTCTCCGGACAGCGGCAGGATTTTAGGAACGCAGATAATCGGGCATGAAGGCACGGATAAAAGAGTAGATATACTTTCTGTGGCGATAAAACACGGTCTTACGGTTTACGACCTTTCGGAGATGGAATTATGTTACGCCCCGCCTTACGGTTCGGCTAAAGACGCGGTCAATCTCGCGGGAATGGCGGCGGTAAATCATCTTGAAGGATTCAGCCCGCTTACGCACTGGGAGGAACTCGGCGGCGAAGAGTTCCTGCTCGACGTGAGGACAAAAGAGGAGCTTGAAAAAGGGCGGGTGAAGAATTCCGTGAACATACCGCTTAATGAATTAAGAGGCAGGTTGAGAGATCTCCCTGCCGATAAGGAAATAGCGGTTTTCTGTCAGGTGGGGATACGCGGGCATCTGGCCGCGCGCGTACTTCTCCAGAACGGGTACAGAGTAAAGAATATCTCGGGCGGGTATCTGACATATTTGAATTATCAGGACGCGTATGTCCTGGATTCTTCAGCCGCCCTGGATGAGGGGAGAATAGCTGAGACTTTCTGCACGGCGCCCACGGGAAAACCGGCCGGCGGTTTTAAGGGGGCAGTCAGGGAAATAGACGCGAGGGGCCTCCAGTGCCCGGGGCCTGTTGTTAAACTGAAGGAAGCGATGGGATCCGTTGAGCATGGAGATATCGTGAAAATAAAGTCCAGCGATATGGGTTTCGCGATGGATATACCGAAATGGTGCCAGTCATCCGGGAATGTTCTTGTCAGCCTTACCGCGGAACCTGACGGGACAACGGCTTTTGTCATGAAGGGAGTTAAGGACAAAAAGCGCGAGGATGTGCCGGGCGGCCGGGGTACCACTATAGTTGTTTTTTCGCAGGACATGGACAAGGTAATGGCGTCTTTGATAATAGCACGGTCAGCGGCTTCAACAGGAGGGAAGGTCAGTATGTTCTTTACTTTCTGGGGATTGAACGCGCTTAAGAGAAAGCCGTCGGTTAAGGCCTCAAAAGATTTTCTGTCGCGGATGTTTGGTTTCATGCTTCCATCGTCGATCTCCGATCTGAAACTGTCGAAGATGAATATGCTGGGCGCCGGCACAGGTATAATGAAGTATATAATGCGGAAAAAAAACGTGACAAGCCTTGATGAAATGCTGAAGGGCGCGGTCAGCGACGGCGTCGAAATCGTGGCGTGCTCAATGAGCATGGATGTCATGGGGATAAAGAAAGAAGAGCTTATTGACGGCGTAAAAATAGGCGGAGCCGCGTATTATGTATCCGTCGCGGCGGCTTCCAATCATAATTTGTTTATATAACGTAAAAACCATTTAACCCGCATTTCTCACTACGACTGTTTGTGAGAAATGCGGGTTAAGGATTTGCTACTGCAAAAAACCCTTCTGTTAAGTGTCAAAAAGTCCAGATTTAATGTTTGAACTCTAAATTTTGGGCAGGTATAATATAATTAAGGCTTATTAAAAGATTTTAGTATTTATTTTACTAATAATGATGATTATGAGAAAAACAAACGATAAAAAAATGTTTAAAGGCAAAGGCGCGAGGCTGTTATTTAAACAGGCAGTCTCACTAATAACAGCCTCGGTTTTTTTGTGTTTATCCTGCCAGTACTCTTTTTCCATCTCCGCTATTGAAGCGCCGGCGGAGGTTTTCCGTGTCGATTCTTTTGAATTGCCGGAATATCTGGGTGAGGTCAGGGATAGATGGCAGGCGCCGGATACCGCGCGCGGGATCGTCATACATATTCAGGACGCGCATTGCGATTACAATAGTCAGCACAGGATAGCGGAGATTATTGGTTTTGTGACATCGGGATACGGCCCAATGCCGGTAAATCTTGAGGGAGGGGAGGGGGAATATTTTCTTGATGTCTTTGAGGATATACCGGATATGAGAGCGCGCGAAAAAGTGGCTGACTATTTTGTCAGGGAAGGGCTTCTTAACGGAGGAGAGTTTTTCGCCGTAAATGAGCCCGGTAAGGCGGAACTCTGGGGTATTGAGGACGGAATGCTGTATGTGGGAAACCTGGAAATTTACAGGAGGAGCCTGGAGCAAAAACCGGAGGCGGATAAGGCTATCGCCGGGCTTGCGGGTATTTTAAATAAGCTTAAAGAAAAACTGTATACTCCCGGTATGCGTGAATTTTCGGCGGAAAGAAATCTTTACAGGGATGAGAAAAAAGAGCTTAAAGAATATTTTCTTTACTTATCGGCGCGCGCGGCTGAATACGGTATAGGCCTTGGAGACTATCCTGATCTCTTGTCTCTGGGGAAGACCCTCGAAATGGAAAAAGATATAAATTTTAAACAGGCTGATAATGAGAGGCGGAAATTAATACAGGTATTCAGGGATGGTTTTTCCAGGCAGGAATTAAGTGAGCTTTTGCGAAATACAGCTCTGTTCAGAGAGGGGAAGCTGTCTGTGCCCGGGTATAACAGATATCTTTTTCGTAAAGCCGGAGAGTCCAGGATCGACGCTCAGAAGGAATTTCCGGAATTGAATAAATACTTTGTTTATATCAGCGAATATGAAAAGGCGCGCGCGCGGAAATGCCTTGAAGAGATCAACTCGCTTGAAGGCCGGATCTCAGCGTGTTTAGCCTCGACAGAAGAAGAAAAACGTCTTTATTCTCTGGATAAGCACCTTGAATACATGAAGAAGCTTTCGGAACTCGGCCTTGTGAAAAAAGAATATGAATATTTTCGCCGGAACAGGGAACAGTTCCGCGCGTCAGTATATTCAGATTTTATCGGAGAGTACGGGACTGCCGCTGACAGGATGAACATACCGGATGATATAGGGATGCTGGACGGGTACCAGGATGATATGCTGAGTTTTTATGAGTATTCTTTTCTTAGGGATGAAGCTTTTATCCGGAACGCGCGTATAGGCGTAAGCCGGACGCCAGCGGAACGGTTAAGCCCGGCGTTAATGGTTACTGGAGGGTTCCATACGGAGAACCTTCTCGCGCTTTTTAAGAAGAACGGGATATCGTATGTGTCTATTATCCCGAAGTTTGAGATAAGGAAAGGAACGGTTAACCCCTATTTTAAGATCCTTGCGGGCGAAAGGACCCCGTTCCTTTCGTCTATAGAAAAAGCTCTTTTCACGAAAGGCGCTGTTGCCGGGGATAGTGCCGGGCTGAAGCAGGCCGCCGTGACAAAAAGAAATTCGGCCATGCAGATAGCGAGCCTCCTTAATGTTTTAGGTATCGTTATGGACGCCAGGGACAGTGAACTTTTCAGGATCGGTGTCCAGGCTCTCGCGTACGCGGAAGAACTTAACGGGGCCTTCGCGCTTAAAACCACGGAACCTGATGAGTACATAGTGTTCAGGAATACGGACGCGGGAGCGGAGTGTTATGCCGCGGCCTTATCCGATAGTGAGGTGGCTCAGCAGGGTTTAGCAGTAGTGAACAGGGATATGCCTGTAAAACGGGATGACCCTGTTCAGGTTCTGTGGGCTTTTGCCCAGGCCGGGCATGACACCGTGGTATCGGATCCCCGGAACCATATGTATATTACAACCGCTGACAGCGGGCTTGTAACTGTTATGAGGGAATACTTAAAAAGGGTAAAGGGCGTGGAAATCAGGGAGAGGCTTGAAAAAGAGATGTTTTATCTTTTGGAAAACAGCAGGAAGTTAAGAGATGGATTTGAAAAACCCAGTATGGTATCGGTGGTAAAGGGCCTTATAGGCCCGCGCGCGGGCGGGCAAGGGATATATATACCTCTTACGGATGAATACGGCAATGAGTTGAACACGGAACAGCAGGCGAGGGCATTCCTGCATGAACTGACAGCGGGTGTATATGGAAGAGCGGGGCATGGCGCGGTAAAAGCGTTCGAGGGCGCGGTAATAGACGGAAAAGGAGATATTGGCGCGGCGGAAGATCTTTTGGGGCAGCCGTATTTTGAACCTGTGTGGCGTGTCGATTCCGCGGTCACGCGTATGGGGATGGAAAGAGATTACTCTTTGGATGATGGGAAAGAGATCGACAGCAAGCTGTGGGCCCTTTTAGACAAAATTAACAAGGCTGAGAAAAAAGTAAAGTCCGCGGGAACGGCATCCGCTCCTGTAATGGGAAAAATTATTTCTGAAACGGGACTTTTTGGGAAGGAAATCGATTCCTACGCGGGAGTTAAAGATACGATAACTAATGTCAAGGCTAAGGGTGGATATTCATACGCGAAAAAATGGGCGCCCGCGGGGGCATTGGACCCGGTTGTTACTGTAAGCGAAAAAAACGGCGAAAAAATACCACATCCTTCTTATTTCCCCAGGTCCATAATAAAAGGTACCCGGACAAATGTCGAAGGAGACGAGCTAAGAATGTACCCGGACAGGGAGCTTTTCTCCATTCTGGGAAGAGAAGAAGAGCCTCTGCCTGAGATTGAAAGAGAAGCGTCTTTCATATTTTTTTCAAGGCCCGGGGGGTATGTGAACGAGGAAAAGGTGAAAAAGATCAGAGAACAGATAGAAGCGTATAAGCTTCTGCTTGACGCTAATTTCGCGGCGCTCGCGCTCATAGACCAGAAACTTACACCGGAGTCTCTTAATTCCATAATAGACGCCGTTGAAAAGATGGTCCTGAACTATGAGAAATTAACTTCTGATTTTCCAAAATATCTTTTCGGTACAGGGAATTTCAGAGAGAGGTTCAATGAATTTGAGAAACTCAGGCATAAAGGGTATACCGAAACGGATCTTGAAAAACCGGAAATACGAAAAATGATAACCGATATTACGGAGCCGGGTTCCGTGCACAGGTTCATTAATGATCTCCACACAAGGAGTACGGAACCGCTTTTTACTCTTTCAGAGGATGCTAATATCAGCCTTTCTCTGAGTACGCTTAATAAAAGATTCAATGTGATCGACTGCGGTTCAAGGCCGGTGGTGGGGGATAATCAGGTGCGCTCTGAACTGCTTAAGATCCTGCTCTCGTCCGTGGATGAATGGCGAAAAAGAGAGGTTGAGGGAAAAGTGGTGTTGTCGGACGATATAATGATAATGAGTATAAGGCTCGGTGAACACAGCGCGGAGATGCAGGTTAACCTTGCCGAGGCGGATGAAGGCGGCGGCATACTTTTAAGATACAAGGATGTGGACCTTACGAAGGAGAAACTTGGCTTAAGGATGAAATTCCTTAAAGGCGTTTTGAAAAAATACGGATTCGATTTCACGACGCCGTCGGCGGATTTACTGAATCTTTCGTTTAATAAGGATTCCGGCATGAAAAGCGCGCTGGATATAAGGGAAAAACTGCCGGTTTTACTGAAGTTGCTTTATAATCTTAACAATGTCGACATAAATATAAAAGGGGACGACGCGGTAGACGCGGCTGTGAATATTTTTTATGAGACACTGCGTATGCTGCCGGACCAGGAGGTATCCCGCTCCGACGTTCCGCCGTCAGTAGCGCTTACGGAAGACAGGAGAGAAGCTTTGAACAGTTATCTGAAATCATTAAAGCTGGAACCTGTTCCTGATTCCGAGCCGTTGCTGACACAGAGAGTAATAGACAGGTATATAAACATTCCTGTTTCCGAGGCCATGGAGAGGGGACAACTTGTTCCCGGCCTGGACGGGATAAGATTTAACGCGTTTTATTCGAGCTCGGCGCGTGATATCATCCGCGATCTTCTTAAACACGATGACGGTAAAACACGCGCCGGGAGCGTGAAAATGGCTGAACTGGCCTCGAGTGTAAGCAGGAATATTATGTTCAGGGATACAGGGATAACCGGTTCACTACTGGCCCGGACGGGTACTTATCTTACAGAACAGGGAAAGGCCTATGTGATCACGGCGCTCTGTGACCCGAAAACGGGAAATTTAGTGTTCGCACGAGCCGCGGAGAAAAAAAATGACAATAGTTTTACCCCGGTAACCCCGGAGGCGTTCGCGGAAGACATTAAGGCAAAGGGTGTGGATCCCGCCAGGATAAACCGGATATTGTCGCAGACAATATCCGATAAGGAAATAGCGGGCGCTATGATGAGCCTTTTGCGGGAATGGCCTGAAGCTGAATCCGGTACGGGGGATTTGATGATCCAGGGGTTAAGCGCTTCGCCCGGAGTTTCAGGAGTGTATGAAGTCACTTTGGATAAAGGCGCCGTAAAAGAAGGCGCGGGCAATATCCTTCTTGTCCCATATACAACGCCGGAAGATACCGCTCTTTTCGATGATCTGCCAGCTATTGTAACAGCAGGGGGAGGGGTATTGAGCCACGCGTCAATTATGGCGAGAGAGAGGCATATCCCGGCTGTTATTCTCAGTAACGCGCGTGAAATAACAGTTTCAGGCGAAATCGCGTGGGAAATAATTACTTATTCTCCGTTTGAAACGAAAGTTGAAAAGGGCATCACTTTTTCTGACGGCTTAAAGCGTGTGCCTGTGGTCATAAAACGCGGCGATAAGATAATGGTTGACGGAGATAAAGGCTTGGTTATTATAGCGCGCGGCGGAAGAGAGGCGGATCTTTTTATTCCTGAACATGGTGCGCGTGTCACTGAAGGCGAGGCCGCGGGTGTTTTCACGAAAGCTGAGATAGTGAAGGGAAAGGAGAATGCGCCGGGCATTATTCCGCTTGAGGGACCACATGAAGCGGATATGGTTTTTATCGCGGGAGGAAAGGGGGATAATCTGCGGAGAGTATCGGCGCTGTCGGGAAAGACAGGTTTTAAAGTGCCTCCGGGCATGTTTGTCACGTCCCGCGCTTTTTCGGATTTTGTGGAGCGCGCCGGGATAGAAGATAAAATAACCGCGGTTATAGCGCGGCATACAAGGGGTGATGGTATTACGATCGCGGAAGTATCCGGGGAGATCGAGAGGCTTTTTCAGGAAGCCGCGCGTACAGAAGCTAAAAAGGCGCTTGAAACGGAGATAGAGAACTTTTTAGCGGCAAGCCCGGCCCTGGCGGATATCAAGTGGTGGGCCGTGAGGTCTTCCAATATAGCGGAGGATTCCGGGGAGGCTTCGTTTGCCGGAGCCGGGGAAACATATCTTTTTGTTAAAAGATCGGAACTCGCGGATATGGTGATCCGGAATTTTGCCACTTTCGCCACAGAAAGAGCGTTGAAATACAGGCTTAGCAAAAATCTTAATGAACTTAAGATCAGCCAGCCGGTCGTTATACAGGCCATGATCGATTCGGAAATATCGGGCGTAGTGTTTACGGGTGACCCGCGCGTAACCGAAGGCGGAAAGGATAAAATAGTGATAAACGCTTCACACGGCCTTGGTGAGGCCGTTGTATCCGGGCGCGTCCAGCCTGACCAGTATATTGTCGATAAATTCAGCGGCGATGAAATGGAACACGCTTTGATCGGCTCGAAAAGAGTAAAAATGATACAAAGAAAAGAAGGGGGTACGGTTTATGTAAGTAACCCTCCGGGGCAGAGGGCGGACAGGGCGCTCGACAGGGAGATGGTCAAAAAGTTAAGTGAGGCTTCGAAGATCATAGAAGAGAGTTACAGGAGGCCAGTTGATATAGAATTCGGTTTCGTGGGAGGCGATCTTTATATTCTTCAGGCAAGGCCGGTGACTACGGGAATAAACACTTTGGCAGAAAGATTCGTCAGAGAGGCGGATATAAACAAGGCCCTTATATGTTATCTGGATTCTGCCGATTTCTATGAGCGGGATATCCTGCCGCGGAGTGTATTCTCGCAAGTCACGGATGTAAAGAGAATATCTTATGTGGCGGAAAAAATACGAAAAATATATGAGATCTTGTTTTTGTCCGGACTGGCTGACGGAATGAGCGGAGTGGATGAGTTCCTTGATGTGGGAGTGAATGAACAGTACTTTGACAAGATGCAGGATATGATAACAATTGTTTCGTTGTGCGATAACGATGAAGAAGCCGCGCGCGCTTTAATGGAATATGTCGGATCCGGCGTTCTGGTCGGCGCCGGAAGCAGTCTTATCGGTAAGATAAATGGAAAAGCGCCTGATAAAATAAGGATAAAGGATGACGGAGGAGATGTTATATCGGTCAATGGCATTGAAATAAAGAAGACAGGGAAGAAGTTTTCCGGGGAGGAGATGGTAAAAAATATCCTTTCATTAATGGGCGCGGGATCTATGGATGATATAAAAAATGTACCGGAGTTCAAGAGTGACGGCGGAGAGCTTAACGAGGAGGGTGTATTTATTGAAAAAATTCTTGAGTTTACGCGCGGAGCGGAGATAGTGCCCATAGAGGACAGGTTTGATATAAAGGGCTGTGTATCAACGTCTGCCGGCGGCAGTGTAATCTATCTGTCGGAACAACTCACGGTTGAGCCTTTTGCCGTAATACATGAGATGGCTGAGGGTTTTGGAAAGGATATATTCAGCGGAATATTCGCGAAGTATACAGCCCTTAACAGCCATACCCTGACGCGCGGATGCGGGCAAAAAGTCAGGGATGCGCTGCGGAAGGCTTTTGATCTGGGATCAATGAAGGATCCAAGAAATGTTTCCCCTGACAGGATAGATGAGCTTATTCTGGAATTCGGAGCAGAAAGGCGCCTCACGCCCGCGGAAAGAGCTCTTATACAGTACAATATGGACAACGGAGCAACCGGTTTGGATATTCTTTACGGAATACAGGACAGGATAAACGCCGGAGCGAACAGGGCGTTGACAGCGAAAATAAAACAGATGAATCAGCGGATGACAGCTGATCTTGTCATGGATATAAAACAGGGATTTACGGATGTAATTATCTGCCCGGTTGTTTTTGGAATGGAATCGAACATGCAGAAAGTTGAAAATGACTGCGGCAGAAAGTTTGAGCGTAATTACGGGAGTGGAACAGAAATAGAGACATATGACTTTGAGGCCGAAGACAGGGTAGCCCGGATCATAAGACTCGTTAAGTCTGAGCAGGATAAGTATTCAGCGCCTGAATATAATGATAGATATGTCAGGATAATGATATATCTCAGCGCGGAGGATAAGGAAAAATTTGACGCGAAGCTGAAGGCCAGTCCCGGCCTTGTTCCTGATCCGGAAAGAATATCTTTTCTCGTGGACCAGATCCCTGAGGACTGTATGTATGACGAAGCGAAGCTCATCGTGGTGAGTAAAGGCCTTTTGAACTACGCGCGCCTTACTGAAGATTTTAAAATGGACCCTTCTTCTCTTACTGATCTTCAGGGCCGCCTTCTCCGCGGAGTAAGCAGTATGCTCCCGGACCCGGGAGTTATGGATAAACTTAAAGACGCTGAGTCCATAGACAATTTTTTTAAGGACATACTCCGCGGTATCCAGTCTCTGCGCCTTACAAAAATAGACTACGAAACAATAAAAGACTGGGCCGAAGCCCAAGCCGCGATATCCCGCTCCCTGTAGTCCCACCCGCGACACAACATGATGATGGACGGTTGTAAGCGTAAACCTGTCCCTTATCAGGGGAATGCTTGATGCGTTACCCACAAGTCAATATAATGATGTAAAAAAAGTTAACACCTGTCTTTGGTAACATAATTTCCACGAACACGTCATCCGCAATGAATTCAATTTCCCTCGTATTCGTAAACACACCATTATGCCTTCCAGGTAGGGGCGCATTGCATGTGCCCTCCGACCCCGCGGCGAAAATAAAAAAATAAGCGGCCAAAAGACGGATGATACCGCATGACGCGTTAATAAGGAGCAGGCAGCCGGATGAAATGCGCTTTGTAATATTGGCGCGATGCGGCCAGGGGCACATGCAATGTGCCCCTACCGAGTAGCAATAAACCAATTTCAATTACCGCCCAATAGATGAAGTCAACCTCCCTCGTATTCGTAAACACACCATTATGCCTTCCAGGTAGGGGCACATTGCATGTGCCCTCCGACCACGCGGCGAAAACAAAAAAACAAGCGGTCAAAAAACGTATAATACCGGATGAAATGCGCTTTGTAATATTCGCGTGATGTGCCCCTGCCGGCGAAGCATGGCACCATTACGAAATATAAATATGGGTAACACTCGGAGGGAAAGGGATCAAAATGGGCTTGGATTTTATAATATTAACAAATATTAATCTTTTTTATATTGCCTCCCAAAATTTATATAATGTTAACAATAATTTTAAATTTAAGATACCAGAAAAGTATTCAAATATGAAAATACCGACTTATTCCCTAAAGAAAACGATAAGGGCCATATTCTGTTTGTTCTTTACGGGAACATCTTTGTTTTATCCGCTGGCTGATAACGCGAATGCCGGGGCTGTTGTTCCGTGCCTTTTGCCGGAATCAGGGCTTTCCGGTTCAGGCCAGGCCATGAGTTTGCAGGCGTCTCTGATTTGCAGGCTTATAGAAAAAAGGGCGGAATACGGGTTAAAAGAAATATATCTTGATGACATATTCAAGTGGAGAGAGTCATCGGAATATCTTTTCAGAGGCTGTGTATTCGAGAGAATTTTTGAGGGTAAAAGCCTCGCTCCGGATTCCCGTATATCTCCGGACGAAGTCAGGATAACCATACCTTTTTCCGGTGAATCCATAAGTTATTTTTTTTATGATCCTACATCTCTTCCTGACGGGGGAGAGGCTGTGGTAAGAATATCTGACGGGCTTTTCAGGCGGATCACTTTCACGCGCCGGTTGAAAGCTCCGGAGAAGAATGCGGATACTGAGGAAGAAAAACTTAAATTGTCCGCGGGAACAATAGAGGAAATAGAAGGTTTTAAGCTTGGTAAAGGGTTTTTACGCGGCATGAAAAATCAGATATCCACATGGCACCTGGACGCTGAGGCAAAAGATCGTCTGGCGTATATCAATGAGTTATTCATGGAGGCAACGGAAGACCTGCCCGAGACGAGCAGAAAGATTTATGCCCGGATAAACGCCAGAATAAAAGAACTTCTTGATAAGGGTGATATAATGACTTTTGAGTCACTGACAATGGGAGAGGATAACTACCTTTTGATGTTCACCCGCGGCGAAAAGATATTCATAGGCGACAGTTTCTTCCCTGTTTCTGAAGGCAAGCGCGAGGCTGCTTTTTTTCTGATAAAGGCCTTGGCCCGGGCAGTCTATGAGATGCTTTTCGGCCCCGGCGGCGCTGAAGAATTTTTTCCAGGCGGGAAAGATCTCAGCTGTGACAAACAACTTGAAGAAAAGGCTGTTGAATATGTCAGGTCAAAGATGCCCATGTATAACCCTATGTGTGCTATGGAGTTCTTAGAGGACGAAGGGGAATATGATAAACTTTTCAAATTCGAGATAAAGGATAATATACTTGAAGCTTTGTTCGGCTGGCGGGACTCTGAGTGGAGGATACCTTCGGAAAGAAAGACAGTTGATGGAGTTGAGATAGCGTGGCCTGATGAAAAGTATGCCGCAAGCTTCGGTTTTTTTTATTTCCGGTCATATATGACGCGCGTAAGAGTTAACCTTGACAGTGGTAAGGTCTATCTGGTCGAGCCCGGAGGGTATCTTAATGAAGGCGATGTGATAGAACTTGACAGTAAACAGTTTTATTTCGAAAAAGATCCTGACGGTAATGTGACGGTTTTTTTCAGGAATCTCGCGCGTGAGAGGTTTCCGTACAACGCGCAGATATTGTATAAACTTGTGTACAAACCCTGGACCGAAAAGTGGTCTGCAATATGGCAAGAAGCTTTTAACGGCGATTTTGATTTAATGCGCAGGGATTGGACACATATCTATAACGCGCAGGGCGATCTATCCATAACAAGGCAGAAACAGCGCGATATGAGAAAGATATTCGGCCGGAGCCTCCCGTGGAGCCGGATAGAGCCTTATGACGGTTCCTATTCCGCGATTATAGAAATGCCTGAGGATATGTTCGCTGAGACAGCGCGCGCGCGGAACAGGATACTTGCTGACTGGCGAATGCTTAAAGAATACACAGGGTACAGGGACGGGGCCTATACTCCGGATGAACTAGATAATATGAAATTTAACGTCAGGTTCAGATGCCTGGGGCCCAGGGGAGAAATAGAAAAGAGTATTATCCTGAGAAAAGAGGATTTTATAGATTCAGGCGCTTTTTTTGATTCAGAGAGCGGACAGTTCGCGGAAAGGATAAAAAAAGAATACCCGGGTTTTGGCAAAGATTTTTCAGCCAGGCTGGAACTTGAGGCACGGAAAGATTTTTTATCAAAACCCGGGATTGACATGGATGTTACTGTGTATGTGCCCTTTAGCGAACAGGTCGGGGATATATCCATTCTGGCGGAATACGGGCATGAGTCGGATATATCTTCGGCTGTGGAGCTTATCACAAGGACATGCGCGAGGTCGAGGGAAAAATTTAAGGACAGGCGGGAAACTATATTTATAAGGTATAACGACAACCTTTTCAGCGCCGAACAAAAACAGATCATACATGAATACAGAAAACTCCTTATCCGGGCGCTTAAACTTAAGGACAGGGATGTTCGCGTGGCGCCTTTCGCTTCGGAATATATGAATATCCCCGCTATCAGCCACATTATGCTTGGTATTTACAGGTATAAGTCGCCTGAGCTTAATGACAAGGATCTTTTGGGGGAGGGCAGTAACGGCAAAGGCTTAATAGCTAAGGCCGCGGAGATCGCGCCTTCCGATCTGCCTGTAACAGCTCTTTTGAACATGGCTCTGGCGGCTTCTTATATAACTCCGGGCAGGTCGAGTTTTACTCACGACGATCATATCGCCATATCTTTTCTGAAGAAACAGTATTTTTTCTGCACAGGAGAGGAACTGCCCAATTCCGAACTTCCTCCCGTCGGTAAGCTCCTTAGCGATAAAGACGCCAAAAGGATACATGAGTTATCTTATATTTACATACCGCGTTCGCGCCCTGTCTCCACTGATTATTTTACCGCTTCACTCCGCGCTTTGATATCCGCCTGATCTTTGTTTATGTGTTTAAAACCTTCAGGGATCAGAATATGGGCTACTGTATTTGATTATAACGCTTTTATGTAATATATTTAGTAGTGAGTAGTGGATAGTATTTTTTTTGCCGAAGAATAATTAAAAGGAGGAAGGGATAATGGGAATAAAAAAACTTTATCATGAGCATACCAATGTTTTCGGATTTGAGATCGACGGCAGGCTTACCGTGGCTGAGATAGAAAAATTCCTTCCGGAACTTGAAGAAGCTGTCGAGATGTCGCGTAAAAAATTAAGGCTGCTTGTCGATGTTACTAAAATGGCGGGCGCGAATCTGAAATCAGAATGGGAGATCTTTGAATTCCTTAAAAAACACATAAATGACATCGAATTTATAGCGATTGTCGGCGCCCATTCATGGACAAAAGTCATGAGCGAGATCCTGTCAGAGTCAGTTTTTGTTATGGCTGAGACGCTGTATTTCAAGCCGGAGCAGATAGAACAGGCCTGGGCATGGCTTACCGGCGCGAGCCACCCCCGCCGTGTGCCTGTGCAAAAGTATATCCACAGCGATAAAGGGCTCTTTACTAAATACGGCTCTCCGGATTATATATAGGACAATTCAGAGGATAGGTTTTACTGTTCTCTTAAGCGCGCGGAAAGTAATAGATGTCTAGAAAAAAGCTTTTCTATTTTTAGAAAAAGCTTCGTGTAATGTGATGTTTTGACATGAAAATGCATGTTTTAGGATGGTTTGAGAAATATTAATAGTGGAGGGCAGGTTGTTTTGTTCTTGTATTTGTATATGCCGCATATTACAATTATTAAGCTTAACGCGAGCATCTCGATCGTAAATATAAAAAGGATTAAAAAAAAAGGATAATATAAATGGAAAAAAAATTTGAGCTTACAAGCCCGGCGGTGTTTATCGGTAAACAGGGTAATGGTGTGATAAGTTTCGGCTCAGGACAGCCTGATCTTCCTCCGCCTAAAGAGGCGATAGAAGGGATAGACATAAGGAAAGACTTGAGGTACGGCCTTATCCAGGGGGAACTAGCGCTCAGGGAAGCGCTGTCAAGGGAATATCCTGATTCCACGGCGGAAAATTTTGTTATTACGAACGGGGCGTCCGAAGCGCTTGATCTTATCTTCCGTTCTTTAGGCAAGGGGAAGGTGCTTCTTCCCAGGCCTTATTACTATTCATACCCGCCGATAATAAAGCTCGCTGGTATGGAGCCGGTATACACTGATCTTATCGACGGCAGGATAGACCTCGATGATTTCAAGAAAAAGGTTAAAGATTGCAGGGCTGTTCTTATCAATTCGCCTTCGAACCCCACGGGGCGCGTCGAATCGATAGAAACACTGAAAGAAATAGAAAAGATAACCGCTAAACTCGGCATTTATGTAATTTCGGATGAAGTTTATAAGGACCTCATATATGAACGCGAAAATTATCATCTCCATGGCGAACATGTTATTACCGTGAATTCATTTTCCAAAACCTACGCCATGTGCGGGGTCCGCGTGGGATATTTGTGGAGCAGTGACCAGAAAGTCGCGGACGATGTCATAGAGCTTAAGACACATACTTCCATGAATACCAACCTTGTCGGGCAGGATATGGCTTTAAGGGCTATGGCGGCGCCGCGGCAGTATGTAATAGATCAGCAGAACATCTGGCGCGGCAGGAGAGACTTTATTTATAAGGGTTTTCTTGACCTCGGGTTCGAACTCTGGAAACCCGAAGGCGCGTTTTATATCCTTCCGAAATGTAAAAATTCCAGACAGATGCTTACGACACTTTATCTTGAATACAAAGTGATCGCGTATCTCGGTGAATGGTTCGGAGCCCCGGATCACCTGAGGCTCAGTTACGCGCTGGATGAAAAGGAAATTGCCAGAGGGCTTGAGCGTATAAAAGACGCGATGAAAAAAGTCAGATGTTTTTAAACATCCGATCATGACGTGCTCTCGAAAAAAACGGGTTTATCCACACGATCTCCGGCCATGCCGACAATATTATGACGCGTAATCCGGCAGGGGCGGACCCCTTGAGTGTCCGCCTCAAGCGCGCGGTACGCCCTGCCTTACACGAACAAGCGTTACAACCCACTTCCAGGACCGTGACACATCTACGCTTATTTCTGAAACCCGTCCCGACACATTAATTTTAAAAAAGTTAAAAATACAAAATCTAACAAGCTTTGTCTGTTGTTAACTTGACGAAATATATATAATATTCGCATACTTTAAATTTTAAAGAGGTAGTTTGTGGGTAAATTATGAGTTGTGGGAAAAATAAAAATTTTAATAAGAACAACATTATTAATGTAATTCTATTGGCAGGCTTGTTAATTTGTGGAGAAAAATGTGTATTTTCTTCAGATGTCCCTTCAGGCGCTTTGCACGTTCAATCTATTTTTAAGCCGCTGACTGATGTCTCCGGCGCTGAAAATGAAACACAGCTTGTTCTGGAAACAGCAATGATCCTGTTTTCCATAGACAAATATATCAAACAGGGATGTGAGGTTATTCCTTACAGGGATATAAACTGCGCGATGGACATCTGGTATCACAATCTTCCGGATACGGAGCATAACAGGACAGTGTTCAAAAGTAAGTCAAGACTGATATCTGTTACCGGAGGCTCTCTTGTTACGGAGAAAGACAATTCTGTGAACATATCAGTTGCGGATGAAAACGGGAGGGAACGGAGGTTCAGAATATTTTCACGTCTCAAGGAAATAAAGAACGCTCCGGTATGCCCGGGCGATCTATCGATCGAAAGGATAAGCGACCTTGAGGATGCCGCGTGTTTTAAGGAAGGCTGTATGTATGATTATAAGGGCCGTTACGACGCGGAAGTGGAAAAGTTCCTGATGGCCCAGGCACGGGAAGAAGCGGCGCGAAAAGCCGTTGGCGCGGATTCAGAGACCGAAGCTTACCATCTTCTAAAGGACAGCACAAGGTTTGTGATAACGCGTAACGGCAGAAAGGTTATTTACTCCGGGCTATTAAAATACCACAGAAAAAAAGTAATGGAAATAGCGGCGGTCCTGAACGCGGAAGTGCCGTTTTACGCCGGGGTAAAGGTGAGCCCCTGTGCGGGATATCTCTTTATCTCGAGATATTATATCCCGCATCCGGGCGCGATGATACCTATTAAGGAAAAGCCGGGCTCTGAGAAGGCTTGCGGTGAAGAAAAACGGGAGGAATTTTTAGATATATTATTTTATCTTGATAATGACAGGACAAGGTTTGTGAGAAATGTCATAAGAAAAATAAAGAGAGCCGCGTCTGATGAAAAGGACCCCTGTCACAAGAGAGCCGTTGAATTGCTTGAGATCGGAGAGAGGCGTGTTATCGATAAATTGGATGAACTATACGGCGCTTCATATAACGGGGAGGATCTTAAAAACAGGGTATTTATGTCTCTGGGGATAAGCGGAGAATGGGATGGTGTTCTCCGTATCCATAAGATACGGAGAGAATTGAGAAATCCGGAGTTTCTCAGTCAGCTTTTCCCTGAATATATAAAAAGCGCGTGTGGGGAAGACATTGACGCGCGCGGTTTGAATGGCGCGCAGATAGAAGCGGTCGTGAATAAGATCATGAGAGAAGTATTTCTCTTTGTGGTTTCTCCGAGATCATGCCTGAGGGGGCACAGGGCGGATTTTGAAGCGGAAGAGGCGGCTAAGGAAAGATCCGAACAGCTTATTTCCTGCCATGTGCATCCCTTTCAGACTGCCTTTGAAAAGCTGAATACTCTTATGATGGAGCGCTTTTTGGTTTATGACAGGAACAAAATAAAAGAGTTCTTTTCCGAGCGGTTACCCGCTGAGCAGCTAGAACAGATCGTCGACGACCACCTCGCGTCCCTTGAAGAAGATATGGGAAAAAATGACGAAAGGATAAGGGAGCTTGAGGAACTTATAAACGAGATTAAAAAAAATGGTTTTAAACAAGCGCGGGACAGTTATCTCAGGATCTTTTCATTTTTTGATTCTGTCGGATTCTCCCGGATACTGAGGCCGTGTTTATCGAATATTGATGAGAGCATAAGAGGCGAAAATGAAAAGGCCGCTTTTATTATATATCTTCTGTCGGAACGGGCGAATACATTGAGGAGAATAAAGAGAGAGCTCGGGGATGTATATCGCGCTATTACGGATACGCGGGATTTTATATCAAGGGGCAATGTTCCTTCCGGTGACATAATAGAACATCTGACGTTTTCCGGTTTTTTTCATGATTCGGGTACTTTCGCGAGGAGCGAAAAAGACGCCGAGCATGAGTCAGAATACCGTATAATTTCAGAGTCAGGCCAAGCCCTGGATGAGATCCTTTCTATTATCGAAAATCCTCTGGGTACATCGTTTATTATAAGCTATAGAGAAGATTCCGGAACCGTTATTAATCAGGATACAGAGTGGGGCCTCAGGCTTTCCTGTTTTAACAGATATCAAATTGGGCGGGGCATCGAAGGCAGATACCGTATAGTAGGTAACAGGGATCTTTCCAGTGGTGAAAGCCTCGACACTTTCAATTATGTTTTCTGGGAACAGAAGTTTGATTCTGTTATGCCATTCAGGAATTTTAACAGATCCACGTTTTTCCCTTCTGTTGTCGTAAAGGAAAAAGGATCCGGCCGATATTTTCAGATGCTTCCCCGTGATCCCGCGTCATGGAAAGATAAACGATACGCCGGGCAAATGATCTTTCTCATGGAGAACGGTTTCCCCGGGCTTGTCTTTAAAAACGATACTGTTGACGGTAAAGAAGTTCTTCTTATCGAGATTTTTCCGCGCGTCGATATACTCAGCAATGAAAAGAAAAAATATATCAGACAGGCGGCTTTCCGCGCCCGTAAGGGGATGCTGGAAATCGTGGATATTATGAAAGCGGCGGAATCTTTTTACAGAACAGGGCGGATCTTGTACAGGGCGGCTAAAAACGGTCTTAAGATCGATAAGGCTTTCAGGGAAGAACTCGAACTGGAGGAATCAATACAAAAGCTGTTGGATATTGAAGGCCTGATAAGAGAAGGGATAGACCTTGAGCTTGAAGACGTAATAAAGAAAAAGTTGCTTGCCGGAGATACGGTTTTGTACAGATACAACACGATTTTTAAAGAGATGGCCCGCCAGATAGCCCCCCCCGGAAAAAGGCTCGCTTTTGTCGGAAAAGTTTTAACCGCGGATGATAAAAATGACCTGACTCCGGAAAAGCTTCACGCGTTGAGGCAGGAAGTAGAATCAACCGGGAATGGGGACTCTGAGTTCAGCCGGGTTGAACAGGAAGAAATATTTGAGGCGCCCTTCTCCGGGGAAATAGCGGCCGTAAAACTTAATAACCCGCATAAAAGCGTTTTCTCGATCGTTCAGAAACTCGGTTACATTACGCGTTTTCTTTCCGATGCGGAAAAAAACGTGAAACATAATGGGTCTGCCGCTGTTATGCCGGGGGTCGATATAGTTATCGACAATACTTTTATATCCGGAAGAGATTTTGAAGATAGCGCTAAAACGGTCGCTTATCTTATAATGCTGTGTGAAAAAAAAAGACATCCGGGCGTTAACTATGTTTTTAAACAGCTGTTTAAAAAGGACGCCGATACCATGGGACAAGAACTCCTGTTAGATATCAGTAATGCCGCGGAAGCGTCAAAGATCGCCTCTCGGGTAAAAGAGATAATACGAGATGATGGCCATTTATTCCTCGATAGAGCGGGCGTGGACGGCCTTATCGGAAGGATACGGTCTTCTTTGAGCGGCGCGGATTTTGAAATACCGGTCCTTAACGGGGAGTGGCTCAGGTGGCGCAAGCGCGCGGGTATCGGGCTGAAGGAGAAAGAGTACCCGGTCGCTATTGACGGATTTACGTCAGAGCCCGGCGGCGCCCTTTTTTCCCGTTCTGTCGAGGCGGCTCTCGCGACAGCTTTATGCAAGTCCGTTCTCCTGAGATGTCAGCGTAGAATGATTACGGGTACGGCTTTTGAAAAAGATTTTTCGGACGTAAAGGAAAGAACCGTGGAGGAACTCAATGAGATATATTCTCTTGTATACGGGACGGCTTTTTCGATAACGGAAAATACGGTCGAGTATATGATATATCCGGGCGCGGATAAAAGGCTCGACCTGGCTATTGGTCTCGCGCTCCCTCCGGCGGCAAGGTTTAACCCGCGTGAGACCCGGGACCTCCACGAAATAACCAGAGACGCTTCTATGTCAGCGTAAACGGCCGCCTGGATATTATTTTTTTTATCCGATGTTTTTCCGCCTGAGATCATTTGTATCCCTGATCTCCAATCTGGTTATTGCGCGGAAAACTGGAAGAAAACCGAATATATAAAATAAGCATGGCAATAACTTGCTGACGCGGATCGATACGCGCCTTTACCCGCACGATTCTCCGGGGATGAGCGAAGCTTGTATTGTTATTGTATTAGCCTGTTTTTTTCCATCAAGCACATTGATAAGTAATGAGGCTGTTTCAATGCCGATCTGTTCAAAAGGGAAGGCGATAGAGCTTAGCCGCGGGCGGGTCATGGTGCCTATTTTTAAGCCGTCGAATCCGATCAGGTTTATGTCGCGCGGGCATGTTATGCCGTATTTCGGCAGGTTAATGAGCATATTAACCGCTATTTCATCATTCAGAGAAAATACGCCGGCCGGGAATTTAACGGTTCTTTTTATTGCTTCAATAGCCTGGATCCCGGATAAGAACGTGAACGGAAGTTCGATATTTTTGATTTCGGCTCGGATCTTTTCATTCTTTTTGAAGAACCCGTAAAAACCTTTTTTTCGAACTTCTGAGTGTAAAGATTTTCCCTGATCGGAGATGAGTATGAGATCTCTATAGCCTTTTTCAGAGAGTATTTTCGCTCCAAGCGCTCCAGCATGTTTATGATCAAGCAGTATATTATAGAAATTTTTATGTTCTATTTTATTGTCTATACTCACGACAGGGAAATTGTAATTTTTTAAAAGCTCGAAGGGTATTTCGAGCTTTTTGCAGTAAGGAGATAAAATTAATCCCGCTGTTTCATGATCGAGAAGCCGCCTGAAAATTTCATCCGCCGTATAGTCAATTTGTATGGGCAGTATGGTTAGAGTGTACTCAGAGTCTATAATGACTTTGCTGAGCCCTTTTAGTATCTCCATGTAGTACTCGTTGTAAAATATAGAGTCCATACCCACGGGAAGTATGAATGTGAGATTCGTGAGCTTCTGTTTTTTCAGGTTGCGCGCCTGTATATCGGGTTTGAATCCTTCCTTTTTGACCAGGTCGAAAACCTTGTTTCTTGTGGATTCTTTGACCATATGCTCTGTTCTTTTGCTGAGCGCCCTTGAAACAGTCGAAGCGTTTATCCCCAGTTTTCCAGCTATGTATTTCAGATTTTTCTTTTTCATGATTATGTTCCGGTTCTAATTTAATATCGGGCGAACGATTACTTAGTAAACTATGATAGCGAGTATAATAAATATCCGCGACAGTATCAATAAAAAATTTTATCACGGAGATGAAATATATCCGTGGTAAAAACCAACGGGACCATCCGGAATGACGGGGGGGATCCCATCAGTAATATGCCGGATATAGCCGATTTCAACGTGAGTATCGGGATAAAAATTCAGCCTCCAAAAAATATTTTTACAACCAGCTTGCGTACTGTTCCGGACAGGCCGGCGCTTCGCCCGGGCCGGTGAAAGTCCTCGGGATAAAAAACCGCGAAAAGTCCTGGCTCAAGTATTATGGAAGAGTATTCTTCCGGGGGGTGGATAAAAAGGATATCTTTTTCTCCGCTGTATTCTTCTTTGACCTGAAAATTCGTGAGGTGTGTTATGTCTATTCGTTCTTTGCCTTCCAGCAATATCTGCACATCTATATATTTCCTGTGCGCTTCGAACGGATGAAGTGGCCCGTTTCCCGGGGTGTATTCCGATATTGACGCGTACATGGACGCGCCGTCCATCTCATATCTCGCGCTCCGCGCTCCGGGCGCGGTTTCCATGGCGAACCGTACGGCGTCCGCGAGTCGCGGGCACGCTTTTGAATATAATTCCGAATTGGAGATCCTGTCATAGATCATTTGGGGCCTTCCTTTCCTGATATTGTGGTATTATATACGATAAACGCGCGGGCGGCAACGGATATAAAATGTGTTCATAACGGGAGGAGCGGGGTATGGGAAAAAAAGTGATGGTTATTTCAGGAAGCCCGGTGAAAAACGGCAATACGTCCATACTGGTCGAATGGTTCAGGGAGGGGGCTCTCGCGGGAGGGGCGGATGTGGAGGTTATAGACGCGGCGAGGCTTAAATATAAATCGAACGGTTGCGCGTCATGCCGCTTGTGCCAGAAGAGCGATAAATATGAATGTGTTATCGCGGACGACGCGAGGCCGGTCCTTGCGCGCATGGCGTACGCGGGCGCGATAGTATTCGCTACGCCGCTTTATTTTTTTTCCGCGAGCGCGCAGACAAAACTCGTGTTTGACAGGATGTTTTCCCTGTATAAGTGGGATAACGATGCGGGCACAATGAAAACTCCCCTCAAGGGTAAGAGTTTGTTCCTTATGGCCAGCGCTTATGAGGATGCCGGGCTTAGCGCCCTCGAGAAACCTTTTGCCATGACAGCCGATTATACGGGGATGAAGTTCGAGTCGCTTTTAGTGGCTAACGCCGGTGTTTCCGGAAGTATGAACGGCAGGCTGGATATACGAGATAAGGCCGTGGAACTGGGAAGAAAAGCGGCGGGGTATTGAACAGGGTATTTTTGAAGAAGATGTTGCCGGAGAATGAAAACGCGTAATTACCGTAAATACGGGAAGGCACCGTCTAATGTTGTGCCTGTCCACGGCGGGCCGGGGTTTTACTCCGGGACG
>JBDRAX010000044.1:0-19063 GCA_043823375.1 Candidatus Omnitrophota bacterium
GGTATCGGAGAAGGGGATTTTGTGATTACCACGCCGTTTACGTTCTTTGCTACCGCTGAGTCAGTGTCTATTCTGGGGGCAAGGCCGCTTTTTGTCGATATTGATCCCGACACCTATAACGTGGACCCCAAAAAAATAGAAGATCTTCTATCTGACGTGGCGCGTGATGTAAGGCGCAGGATAAAGGCCATACTTCCGGTGCATTTATACGGACAGTGCGCGGATATGAAAAACATAATGCGCGTCGCTAAGGAAAACGGGCTTCATGTCATAGAGGATTGCGCTCAGGCACTGGGCGCTGTTTTTAACGGCAGGAAGGCCGGGGCTTTCGGGAAAGCGGGATGTGTAAGTTTTTTCCCGAGTAAGAACCTGGGCGGTTTCGGTGACGGCGGGATGATAGTTTCTTCCGATGAAAGACTGATAAGGCAGGTGAAAAAACTTCGTGTGCACGGCAGCTGTGAGCAGTATATCCATGAAGAAATAGGTTATAATTCACGTCTTGACAGTTTGCAGGCCGCCATACTGCGTATTAAATTGCGGAAGCTTGATTCGTGGATCAATGGCAGGCGAAAAATAGCTGAAAGATATAATGAAGCGTTCCGTCCGCTCGGGATAAAAACACCGGAACCGGCGGAAGGATGCGCTCACACTTACCATCAGTATACGATAGAGGTCGATGAACGGGATGAATTCATGCAGTATTTGAAGGATAAGGGTGTGGGGGCCAGGGTATACTATCCCGTGCCTCTGCACCTCCAGCCGTGTTATAAGAACCTGGGGTACTCTATAGGCAGTTTTCCTGTTTCCGAGAGAGCGGCTGAAAGGGTTTTTTCTCTTCCGGTGTATCCGGAACTTCCGGATGATAAGGTTGAATATATAATAAAGACTGTGACGGCGTTTGTCGATAAGAATAAATAGTCCGCGATGCTGCGCGTGACTTAAGAGACGGAGCTTATGACACGAAAAAATATTGTAAGTTTTCTTGATAAAACTGTTTTTTTTCTCTTCGCTGTTTTTGTCTTTTTCCTCCCGGTTTCGAACAGCGCCCTCGAAATTTCCTTCAGTTTGATAGCGGCCGTTATGTTTGTAAGAGCTGTTCTGGCCCCTCCGTCTTTTGAGGATATAAAGAGTTTTTTCAGCGACAGGATAAATCTCGCCGTCATGGTGTTTTTTGTCTGCGTGGGATTATCTCTTATCGCCAGCGGGCCTTTATTCAATAAAAGCCTCAGGGCCTGGCTTTTTAAATGGGGGGAAGGTGTACTTCTTTTTTGTATCGTCCGTATTTGTCTCACAAAGAAACGTCTTATGACACTTCTATTCGTACTATTGGGAGCGGCTTTTCTCGTATGCGTGGACGGCCTCTACCAGAAGGCGACGGGCGCGGATTTCATAAGAGGTTTTACGCCTAACCTGATAAGGGGGGTTCTGCCTGTAAAAGCCTGTTTCAGCCATCATAATGATTTCGCTACTTTTCTGGTTTCAATCTTTTTTGTGAACTTCGGTGTTTTTTATGCGGTCAAAAAGAACTGGATAAAGGTATCTTCACTTTTTCTATCGGCGCTTATAATTGTTAATCTGATATTTACATATTCCAGGGGGGCATGGCTCGCTTTCTTAGCGGTATCACTTTTTCTGATGCTGGCTGCGCCGTATCGAAAAGTTAAAATAACTTTTTTCGCGGCAATGTTCGTTTTCGCGGCAGTTATAATCTTTGTCCCTCTTTTAAGGGAACGATTGTTCAATATTATCCAGAAGGGAGGGGACGCGGGGCGTTTCTATAAATGGACGATAGCGATGAATATTTTCAGGGACTATCCGGTCTTTGGTTCCGGAGTAGGATTATTCATGGATAAGTACGCGGAATATACCGTATTAGGCGGGTACCATTACGCGCATAACTGCTATATACAGATACTGGCTGAGACAGGGCTGGCAGGCCTGGTGACGTTTCTCTGGTTCTTATCGGAGATCATAGTGAAAGCTTTCAGGGGGCTTTTGAAAAACGCCGGTATGATCGGGATAGGGCTGTTTTCGGGGTTTATGTCTTTTCTTATATACGCGTTTTTCGATACGCAGTTATATTCACTTAAATTGTCACTTCTGTTCTGGACTCTGGCGGCTTTTCTTGTGAAAAGCATGGAAAAAGATGATATCGCGGAAAAAACTGATCGCGGCCCGGCTGTACGGCTGTGAAACCGGATATGTAATGCCGCGGGGATTACGCGAAAGGGCCTGTATGAAAATTTCAATATTAATACCTGTTTATAACGAATTTAAAACAATAAAAGATGTGATCGAACTGGTCAGGTCGGTTGATATCAGCAAGGAAATAATACTTGTCGATGATTGTTCGACCGACGGGACGCGTGAGCTTCTCAGGGAGAGCTACGGTGACGGCAGGGAGGAAATTCGTATATTTTATCACGCGAAAAACGGTGGAAAAGGCGCGGCAATAAGGACAGCTCTTTCAAAAGCGTCCGGTGATTATGTGATCGCGCAGGACGCTGATATGGAATATTCGCCTCAGGATATCAAAAAACTTTTCGCGGCCGCGGAGAAGACAAGAGCGGACGCGGTTTACGGGTCACGTTTCCTGGAAACATGGAAGGTCACTTCTTTCCCGCATTTTTTCATAAACTGGTTTCTTACCGCTTTAACCAATATATTCTTCGGCGGGTCATTGACAGACATGGAGACATGTTACAAAATGGTTAAAACCGGCGTGATACGAAGCCTTGACCTCAGGGCGGAAAGGTTCGAGATAGAACCGGAGATCACTTCCAAACTGCTCCGCAAAGGCTGTAAAATAGAGGAAGTGCCGATATCCTATCGCGGCCGGGGATATGACGAAGGAAAAAAAATAAGCTGGCGCGACGGGGTTGAAGCGGTTTTTGTTATTTTCAAACTCAAATTTCAAGGATAATGCGATAGTATCGGAACAGATTCCGCGTATAAAAGATCGCCCGGAGATCTTCTTGTTGTTACCGCGATTTATACTGAAGAGACGTTATGATAATGGATACATCTGAGCAAAACATGCGTAAAATTATAGTTTTCAGGACGGACCGTATCGGGGAAGTGCTGCTTTCCACCGTAGCGGTAGACGCGTTGAAACGGAAATATCCGGAAGCAGCTGTTACTTTCGCGACTTCGGGATATTCCAGGCCTATTGTGGAAAACAGGCGCGATCTGGCGGAAATACTAACGATAGATGTCAGAGGCGGCGCGTCATGGATGATGGAAGCTGTACGGCTCGGTGTACTTCTCCGGAAAAAAAGGTTTGATATGGCGCTTGTGCTTAATCCTCACAAGGTTCTTCACCTGGCATGTTTTCTGGCGGGGATACCGGAACGCGTTGGGTATGACAGGAAGTGGGGCGCTCTTTTAACTAAGAAAATGCCGGACCTTAAGGAAAAGGGTGAAAAGCACGAGATAGAATATACGAAGGATCTTCTGGAATTCGCGGGTATTGAATGCGGAGAACTCAGCCCGCGCCTTCCTTTGAGCGCGGAAGCGGAAAAAAATGTCAGCGCGATGATCAGAAAAGAGGGGCTTGACAGTGCTCCGCTGGTAGCTATTCATCCCGGGAGCAGTAACCCGGCTAAAATATGGCCCTGTGAACGGTATACGGAACTTGCCTCAAGAATAAAAACGGAGACAGGGTGTAATGTCGTGATACTTGGAAGCAGGGAGGAAAAGCCCATAGGCGAGAAGATAACACGCGGATCTGAAGGCGCTTCCGTGGATCTTACCGGCAGGCTGGATCTCAGTGAATTAGCCGCTCTTTTGAACAGGGCGGTTTTATTTGTCGGTAATGATAACGGCCCTATGCATATGGCCGCGGCTTTAGGCGTTAAAGTGATCGCCATATTCGGCAGGAATATCCCGGGCGCGAGCCCGCGCAGGTGGAGGCCCTGGGGCGGTAAACATATTGTTTTTCATGAAAATCCGGCCTGCCGGCCCTGTTACGATCCGGGATGCCCTTATGATCACAGGTGTTTTAAGGCGGTATCCGCGTCCGCTGTTTTCAGCGCGGTAAAAGATATGCTGGCGCGGAAATGATTATATGAAAAAAATACTTATAGCGAATATCTTCGGTATAGGAGACGTCTTGTTTACCACGCCTCTTATAACTGATTTAAAAAGAGAACCGGGCGATATATCGGTGGACTATCTTTGCAACAGCCGCGCGCGTCCGGTTGTGGAATGCAACCCGGATATTGACGGCATTCTGGTTTATGAGAAAGACGAATTCGCCGCGTTATGGAAAAAATCTCCGTTCTCATGCGTCAGGGCGTTCTATTCTTTTTTTTCCTCCATAAGAAAAAAACGCTATGATACGGTTTTTGATTTTACGCTTTCAAGGGAGTTCGGACTGCTTTTTGCCCTCGCTGGGATAAAACAAAGGGTAGGGCTTGATTATAAACGGCGGGGAGTATTCCTCACAAGGAAGATACCTTTAACCGGGTTTGACAATAAACATGTTGTTGAGTATTACCGTGACCTTTTGAAATTTGTCAACATAAACAGCCCGACAGGCAAACTGCGGCTTGTTCCTGACGAAGAGGAGATCCTGTGGGCGCGCGGCTACCTTGAGGAAAAAGCCTTGAGAAAAGGGAAGCTGGCCGCTGTAGTGCCGGGAGGCGGCGCGAGCTGGGGAAATCAGTCTTTCAGAAAAAGATGGGGGAAAGAGGGTTTTATCCGGGCGGCTGATATCCTCATGGCAAATGGGGTCAATGTGGCGATCCTGGGGGACAGGTCCGAAAACTGTATCTGCGTTGAAGTCTCGGGCGGGATGAAGACTATGCCTCAAATAACTGAAAATAATTTGACTTTGAAACGTTATATCGCGCTTCTCAGCCTGTGTGATCTGGTTTTGTGCAATGACGGCGGGCCTCTGCACATAGCGGCCGCCCTGGGGGTAAAAACTGTATCCATTTTCGGGCCTGTGGACGAAAAGGTATACGGGCCGTATCCTCCGTCTTCCGGGCACAGGGTTATAAAAGCTGTGGATATACACTGCGGGCCGTGTTACAATCGTTTTAAGCTCCCGGAATGCGCGTATGATCATAAATGCCTCAGGGACATCAGCCCTGAAATAGTGGCGGAGGCATGCATGGATCTCTTGGCACAGGGAGAGGAAGTTTAACATCTTAAAGACGGAATATTTTTTATCCGTCCTTTACGGGGGGAAGGGAAGGATCTATGGGGAAGGCTCCGGTATCGGTAGTTGTTATAACCAGAAATGAGGAAGATAATATTTCCGAATGCCTGAAAAGCGCTTCGTGGGCTGATGAAATAATCGTGGTGGACGATAACAGCACGGATTCAACCCGGGAAATAGCGGCCGGTTTTACCGATAAGGTTTTTATCCGAAAAATGGAAAACGAGGGCCGCCACAGGAACTGGGCTTATGATAAAGCGGTCAACGACTGGGTGTTAAGCATAGACGCGGATGACCGGGTAACAAAGGAACTCGCGGATGAGATAACGGGCCTTGTGAAGGGAGCTCCGGAGTACAAGGGATATACGATACCGCGAAGGAATTATATCGGTGACTACTGGCTGAGATACGGCGGTGAATATCCCGCGGCCCAGCTCAGGTTTTTTCTCAAAAAAGAGTTCAGATATGAAGAGGCGGAAGTCCATCCCCGCGCTATTATGGAGGGCGCCTGCGGGCATCTTAAGAACGATCTTATTCATTATTCCCACAGGGATATAGCGGATTATCTGAGGAGCCTTAATAGCCAGACTACGCTTGAAGCCCGTAAGTGGTATAATAGCGGAAGGCGTATGAGCCTGGGGCACGCTTTATGGAGGGCTTTCGACAGGTGTTTTTACCGCAGGCTGCTGCGTAAAAAATCATATAAAGACGGTGTATACGGGTTAGCTGTGGCGGTTTTCAGCGGATTATACCAGATCGTGAGCTATTTTAAATACTGGGAAATGCGCAGGGAAAAACCCGATAAGAGCTGATCCCTAACAGGGTTTATTATCACGCGGCAAAATTGGACTGTGGATCGCCGCTTTAAATATTACGAGGGTTTTGACTGCTTCCCGCGGCGGGGAAGGAACATATGATGAAAACTGAATGTGACATTATTCTGCTGAGTTATGAGAGCCCGGAGCTTTTAAAAAAATGTGTCCGGAGCGTGATCGAGAACACTAAAGTAAGATCCCGTCTTATAATAGTGGATAACGGGAGCAGGGACCCGGAGGTCAGAAAATTTCTCAACAGTGTCTCCGGTAAAGGCGTAGTGTCGATAGAAAAGATCTTCAGCGCGGAAAATGCGGGGTTCGCGGGCGGCATGAATAAAGGTATCCGCCTGTCGGACGCTCCTTTTATCTGTTTGTTGAATAATGACTGTGAAGTGGCGGACGGATGGCTCGAGGAAATGATCTCCATAGCCGGATCGGACGTGAAGGTAGGTATCGTAAATCCTCAGAGCAATACGTTCGGTTCGTGGCCGGATGAAGGAGCGTCTCTGAACGAACACGCTTTTTTGATCAGGCATAAGAAAGGAAAATATGTTGAGCTGGGGCACGCCGTAGCGTTCGCGTGCCTTATTAAGCGGAGTGTTATAGACGCGGTCGGGCTTCTGGACGAAGGATATAAAGGTGTTTGCTACGAAGACACCGATTTTTCCGCGCGCGCTAAAAACGCGGGGTTCATCCCTGTTATGGCGGAAGGCGCGTATGTTTTTCATCTGGAGCAGGCTTCCAGAAAGAACCTCAAGGGTAAGGAAGAGATATACCGCAGAAATAAGGAAAGATTCGAAAGACAATGGGGCAGGCTTTTAAGGGTATTTTTCTTTGACAGTGCCTGCGTGAGAAAAGAGGATATCTGCCGTTATTATGAATATCTTAAGGAAACCGCCAGGGAGCGGGCTATAGTGGAATTATGGTTCGCTGAAAACGGAGCCGGCGCTGAAAAGAACGCTGAGTTTTTCTGTAAGTATTCGATAAAACACGCGGATGTAGGGATCAGGATAGTCCCGGATCTTTTTATGGCTTTCAGGATATTGTGGCGGGTTTTGACAAAAAAGAAAAAATATGACGCGGTTATCCTTAGAAAAAGCATAAGCGCGTGGTTTTTATCGGCGATAAAACCGCTGCATAAGGCGGAGGTGTTTTATCTGCGGGATAACATGGAAATAATTACAGACGGGGGGCTTAAATTTTCTCTCAGGAGCCCGGCTGGTTTTGTGGAATTTCTCAGAAAAAGGTAAAAGGCCGGATAATGATCAGATTGTTCAGAAAAAAGTATGTCTTAAGTATTCTGATAATGGTATGGGTAGTCCTGTGGATGGTTTTTCTGGTCAGGGAAGATAAGGACGGCCAGTATAAGTCCATCGCGTATATGTACGCGCACAAACAGAATGACCGGATAAGCTATTCAATGGGCAGGGATTTATATAACTTTCTCCGGTTTACCAAAGGCGTGATCCCTGAAAGGTCCACCTATAAACTCACGGGCTTCGAAAAGTTTTCAAAGCCCGCTGTCCACGCGAGGTATTTCTTGTGGCCCATGGTGAGTGTGCCTGAGGATCCGGACTACATTATAATGTACGGAGGGGAATACAGCCCGGTTACGGGATATGAAGTTTACAGGGAATACGGGTCAACGGGAATTCTGCTGAAGAGAGGGGATAGAAAATAAATGGGTTTTATTTTTTCTTTTTTACTCCTGGAACTTACGGGTATGGCTCTTTGCTGTATTCTTTCATCACGAGATGATTTCGAGTATTCCATACTGGAGTTTTTCGGGTTATCTTTTTTTCTCGGTGCCGGATTTATCCCGTTTCAATTTTTGCTCTTTGACCTCGCGGGTGTCAGGTTCAGTATAATTAATTCCGTATATTTTTCATTGCCTTTTTTTGCCGCGGCCGCGCTTTATATGTTTTTCCGGAGGGGAAAACATATGGTCTATATGCCGCCTTTCAGGAACCCGGCGGGGTGGAGCCTTACGGAAAAGATGCTGGCTTTTTGCCTTATAGCCCAGTTCGCGTGGGTTATCTTTTTTGTCCTGCCTGTTCCGGTACATTCTCATGACGCGTTGGCTAATTACGCGCTTAAAGCCAGGATCTTTTTTGATGAGGGCGGTATACCCGCCGGGTTTTCAGGTGGAGCGAATCCACTGTGGCGCACCCGGATTATCCGCTTTTTCTCCCCGTATTGATAACCTGGGTGCATTTATTCACGGGTCCCGGGTTCTTCTACGCGAACTGGATAATGCCGGTTCTTTACATGTTTTTCACGGGGCTTTTTTATTCGCAGATACGCAGGTATTTCAACCACGCGTTTTCTTTCCTTATAGTCTTTATGCTCGCGTCCATACCTCAGGTGGCTGATTATGCCATGATTTTATATTCGGATATCCTGATCACGGCGTTTGTTACCTGCGCGTTCATTTACTTTATGCAGTACGCTGACGGGTATGGTAAAACTCCTTTGCTTATGTCGGCTGTTCTTATGGGGCTCTCGGCCTGGATCAAGAATGAGGCCATTGTTTTCTGCGCCGCGTATGTAGTTGTTCTCGCGGTCTTTCTGCTTAAGGGGGACAGAAGTGATAAAAAGAGGGTAAAGGATGTTCTCCGGGCGGTTTTTGTAATGGCGCTTGTGGCGGTCCCGTGGATGGCCGTTAAGCTTTCAAGCGGGGCGTTTAACAGCGATATGAATCCCGTAGGCATTACTCCGGACAGATTCCTTGAAAATGTGAGGCATATCCCGGTTTTACTGGATCTTTTTCAGCAGGAGGTATTCGGCCCTAAAAAATGGAACATATTCTGGGTATTATTTTTTGCCGCCATGATATGGAGGAGGAAAAAACTGTTAAAAGGCACTAACTTGTATATGGTGATATTTCTGTCTTTCTCAGCATGTATGTATTTTGCCGCGTATATGCTTATGACGGGTGAGAACCTTTATTTCTATATCAATACGACCATATCACGTTTTATGCTTCATTTTACGGCACTTGCGATGTTCTTTACCGCCAGGCTTGTGTATGACGATATCTGGGAGATACGCGGCTTCCGGTGTTTTAAATGAAAGGAAAAAGGAGAATCAGCGTGCGCTCCGGAGAGAAATATGTTTTTATAGACAGGGACGGAGTGGTGAATAAGGACCCCGCGGGATGGACTGAATACGGGTATGTCACGCGATGGGAGGACTTTGTGTTCCTCCCGGGAGTGCTGGACGCTTTTAAGAAATTCGCCGAAAGCGGCTATTCCGCCGTAATTATTACGAATCAGCAGTGTGTCGGGAAAGGATACCTTTCTGAAAATGAACTGGATTTGATCATGTCCAGAATGAAAAATGAAGTAGAAGAACACGGAGGCAGGATAGCGGGTATATTTTACTGCCCGCATTTGAAAGAGGAAAAGTGCGCTTGCAGGAAACCCGATGATGGATTATTCCGGATGGCGGCGGAAAAACTCGGTATCAGTGATTTTTCCGGAAGCTTTTTTATAGGAGACACCAGCAGGGATGTGGCGGCCGGGAAAAAAGCCCGTCTTAAGACTATTGTGGTCCTCTCCGGTAAATCTTCACGCGAAGACGTCGCGGGATTCGGCGTTAAGCCGGATTATGTATGTGAAGGCCTGCTGGAAGCGGCCGATCGTGTGCTTGAGCATGAAAATAACTCTGTGTGAGGCGCGCCTCCGGGGCGGCCGTAACTGTGCAAACGTACTGGAGATATAATGGGCAAAAAGAAAATAATCATTCTCTATTCTACCGGGGGGATGGGGCACAAGAAAGCGGCGTTCGCTCTTTTTCAGGCTTTCCGGAAACATTCCGATAAACTCGATATCGAAATAACGGATGTCCTTGAGTACGGCAGTAAGCTGTATCGTTTTATATATCTCAAGTTATATGTTTTTCTGATGTCGTTCGGCAAACGTATATGGGGGGCGCTGTATGCTCTGTCGAATAACAGTAAAATAGACGCTCTTACCCGCGAGCTCAGGACCTGGATCGATTCCATAAGCCTTCCCGGGCTTGAAAGAACGCTCGCGGAGAAAGCTCCCGACGCGATAGTAGCGACGCATTTTCTTCTCCCGAGTATCGCGGGTTTTCTTAAAAAGAGAAGAGGCTGCAAGGCGGAATTATTTACGCTTATTACGGATTACGGGCCGCATAGTTACTGGTTGTCTGATGATATGGATATGTTTTTTGTGGGGGCTGAATCCGCCGCGGAAGAGATGTTGAAAAGAGGAATACCCGCTTCGAAAATAGCGGTTACCGGTATCCCCACATCTGATGAATTCAGCGGGGAGGTCAACTCTGATGAGATAAGGGCTAAATACGGGCTGGACGCGGACAGGAAGACTATTTTTCTTATGAGCGGGGGGTTCGGAGTGGGGCCGCTTGAAAAAATTTTATTTTCAATGAATTCCTGCACGGTAGCCGTGCAGATGATAGTTGTCTGCGGTTATAACCGCAAAGTTTACGGGAATATCCGCGCTTTAGTGTCCCGCCTGGATTATCCGGTCATATTGTTCGGTTTTACGGATAAGGTAGCCGAGTTAATGCGTGTTTCAGATATTATGATAACTAAGGCGGGCGGGATAAGCGTTACGGAGGCGCTTAACGCGTATTTACCCATGATCCTTTTTGATTCGATCCCGGGGCAGGAGACATGGAATGAAGTTTTTCTTCTGGAAAATAAAGCCGCGCGGAAAGCGGAAAAAGTTGATGATATCCCGCGTATAATAAACGAGATGTTTGTCTCTCCCGGGGCTTATGACAATGTGAAAAAAGCCATTGGCGAAATAAGGCGGCCTTCAGCCGCGGACAGGATAGCGGATATTGTGATGGAACGGATAGCCGCCGGATGAAAGGTTCAGTATATGAAGCGCCGGAGGGGAGTGGGACATGAAAAGAAACGAAAAAAAAGAGATAATAAACAGCATAAAACAGATGATCGAACTTGAGTGCCTGGGCGGGATAAATGAGATCATTATACCCCCCGGGCGCGGCAAAAAGGTATCAGCCGGACCGGGACCGGGCGGAGAACTGTTTAAGGCCGGAAAAAAAGTTTCTAAATGCGAAAAATGTAAGCTTTCCGGAACAAGGCTCAATGTCGTTTTCGGTGAAGGCTGCCCCAGCGCGAAGCTGATGTTTGTCGGTGAAGCTCCCGGTGCCGATGAAGACCGGCAGGGACGGCCTTTTGTAGGTAAGGCGGGCCAGCTTTTAACTAAAATAATAGAATCCATTGGGCTTAAGCGGGAAGAAGTCTATATCTGCAATATCCTGAAATGCCGACCCCCGGAAAACAGGAATCCCCTGCCGGATGAGATCTCCGCGTGCCTTCCGTATCTGGAAAAACAGATAGAGATCATAAAACCCGCCGTCATCTGCGCTCTCGGAAAATTCGCCGCGCAGACTTTACTGCGGTCGGAAGTATCAATAAGCGCCTTACGCGGAAGATTCCATGATTTTAACGGTATCAGGCTTATGCCGACATATCACCCGGCGTATCTTCTAAGGAACGCTTCGGGCAAAAAAGACGTATGGGACGATATGCAGGTTATTGCCGGAGCATTAAATCTGAAAATCCCGGACCACAAGGCTGATAAGAAGAGAATGAAACCTGCCGCGTGAAGATAAGGGGAGTCCTGTTCCCCGCTATATTTGAGGATCGGCGGATATTAACGAAAGAAAATGATGAATACTAAATATGTGGAGATCGCGACGGGCCTGCCCATTGACCGTACTTTTCAGTATAAAGTAACGGGCGATGAGACATATCCGCCGGCTGTAGGAAAGAGGGTATTCATACCATTCCGCAGCGGCAGAAGAATAGGTTATATTGTTGAACTTGAGGAGAAACCTGTATGCGAGTCTCCCCGGCCGGTCATGGATATACTTGACGCGGAGCCTGTTTTCTCCACGGAGATGATACATCTCGCGAAATGGATCAGCGATAATTATTTCTGTTCCTGGGGGGAAGCGCTTGAGGCCATGATCCCGGGGGCGCTTAAAAAGGGGAAAAACGAGATGTCTTCCCGTATTGAAGAAGATATAGAGGATATCCTGCCCACGATCCCGCATGTACCCAACAGAGAACAGCAGACAGTGCTGGATGATATCAATAAATGTATAGACGAAAACAGGCATGATGTGTTCCTGCTGCACGGGATAACGGGCAGCGGAAAGACTGAAATATATCTTCAGGCTATGGAGAATGTCCTGAGTAAAGGTAAGGCAGGCATTATCCTTGTGCCTGAGATCTCTCTTACCCCGCAGACAGTCGAGAGGTTCAGGGCCAGGTTCGGTGATAATATAGCCGTTTTTCATTCAAAAATGCTTCAAAGCGCGAAGCTGAAGGAATGGAAAAGGCTCAAGGACGGCAAAGCGCGCATTGTAGTGGGGCCGCGTTCAGCGGTATTCAGCCCATGTGAAAATATAGGTATTTTTATCGTGGATGAGGAACATGAACCGAGTTATAAACAGGAAGACGTGCCGAGGTATCACGCCAGAGAAACCGCCATAGAAAGGGCTCGCGTGGCCGGTGTGCCCGTTATTCTGGGAAGCGCTACCCCTTCACTTGAATCCTATCATAAGGCGATGACCGGTGAATACCGCCTTGTCGAACTTACGCAGCGGATACAGGAAAAAGAACTCCCCAGAGTAAAACTTGTGGATATGCGGTCCGAATTTGATACAAGAACGGGAAAGACCGTGATCTCAAGAATTATGGCGGATGCGATGATAAAAGACGTCGCGCAGGGTAAACAGGCTTTGATATTTTTAAACCGCAGGGGTTTTTCTACTTTTATAACCTGCCGAAAGTGCGGCCAGACACTCAAATGCCGTAAGTGCGATACCCCTGTGGTTTTTCACCAGGACAAGAATGAGCTTATATGCCACTATTGCAACTTTAGAATGAGCCCTCCCCGGATATGCCCGCATTGCAATGAGGATTATCTTATGTACCGCGGGACCGGTACGGAAAAAGTGGAAGAGGTCATAAAAAAAATAATACCGTCGATAAGGATAGCGCGCATGGATTCGGACACAATGTCCGGTAGAGGAGCGCATGGCCGCGTGCTGAAGGCGTTTAAAGACCATAAGCTTGATGTTATTGTCGGGACGCAGATGATAGCCAAGGGGCTGGATTTTCCCAAGGTGACCCTGGTAGGGGTAGTATCCGCGGACGCTAATCTGAACCTTCCGGATTTCCGTTCGGGAGAAAGAACTTTCAGCCTGATAACTCAGGTAGCGGGAAGGGCGGGGAGAGGAGACCTCGGCGGAGAAGTCATTGTCCAGACGTATACCCCTGACCATTACGCGATAAGTATGGCGGCCAGGCATGATTTTCATGCTTTTTTTGAAAGGGAGATAGAGACAAGGAAAGAATTGCTGTTCCCTCCGTTCATACACTTTATAAAAATCACAGTAAGGTCAAGGAGGGAAACTGACGCGGAAAACAGCGCTGAGAAATTAGCAGGTATACTGCGTAAGAAAATACCGGATATAGATATGCTCGGCCCCGCGCCCGCGCCTGTTTTCAGGATGCGCGGATATTACAGATGGAATATCCTGGTGAAAGCTAAAGACCGGGTCGAAATGTCAGGGAAACTGAGAGCGGCTATGAAAGGCTTTCGTAAACCTTCGGCCACGCTTTTAGCCGTTGATGTGGATCCGCTGAATATGTGATAAATGAAGGCAGAGAAGGGCGTAAAAAAAAACAGGAGAAAAATGCGTATAGTTTTTTTTGGAACAGGCAGATTCGGAATACCTCTTATTGAGAAACTTATTGAGAGCAGGCATGAGATAGCGGCGGTAGTGACACAGCCCGACAAAAAAAGAGACAGGGGGTGGAGTGTCCATCCAACCGCGATAAAGGCCTTTGTAACTGAAAAGGCGCCTGAGATAACAATACTCCAGCCGGAAAAAAAATATGATAAAAGTTATATCGATTCTCTGAAAAGCTTTGAGGCTGATGTCTTCGTGGCTGTGGATTACGGCCAGATCCTGAAAAAAGAAGTTCTGGACATCCCCACTAAATACTGTATAAATCTGCATCCTTCGCTTCTGCCGAAATACCGGGGCGCGGCTCCCGTAAACCGGGCTTTGTTGAACGGGGAGACTGAAACAGGAAATACCGTTTTCCGAATAACAGAAAAAATGGATGCCGGCAGTATAATACTGCAGGAACGAGATGTGATCAACGAGAGTGATAACGCTCTTGACCTTCTGGCAAGGCTGTCTGTGAAAGGCGCGTTTTTAATCCTTAAAGCGCTTGACATTATCGATATCGGAGAAGAAACTTTTATCGAACAGAATGAAGCGGAAGCTTCGTACGCGCCAAAGCTTCTGAAAACGGAAGGCGAAATAGACTGGGGGAAAAACGCGGAAATTATAAATAACCAGATAAGGGGTATGGAGCCGTGGCCGGGGGCTTTTACGCGCCTTCGGGGGAAAATACTGAAAATCATAAGAGCGGAAAAAGTTCACGCGTCCTCTCCCTGCGGCGCTCCGGGAACAGTCCGCGATGAAAAAGATTTTATCGTTAATACGGGTGAAGGCTGCATAAAAATAAACATTGTCCAGCTGGAAGGAAAAAAAATAATGCGTTCCCCTGAATTCCTGGCAGGGCAAAGGATCGAAAAAGGCCTGGCACTGGGATAGAAACGTATTTGTAAGACAGGGAGGCACTATATAATACCAAATCCAAAAACAAATGTCCCATTTGCGTAGATGAATCAGATAGTGTATTTTTGGTTCGTGAAGCGAATAATTAAACTTATCCTCCCATATTGCTGATGGACCGAGCAGGATGGCATACCACTTGAGCCCTTCATATACCGGAAAACATCACATTACTGCCTCTCCCCCGTACTCACCGGAATTAACCCGCATTTATGTCAATTCGAAAAAATAAATGCCTGAATTTCAACCCGGTCACGGGCGTGTGAATTCCGGATATTTCTGTTCTATCCGCGAAAACATTTTTAAAATTGAATACAATCGGGACGGTTTTTCGAGAAATTTGACAATTCCGGGAATTCTCAGCGGGTAGGGGCGAATAATCATTCGCCCTTAATGGAGAACCCATTATCATCTATTGATCATTGATCAGGGCGAAAAATTTTTCGCCCCTACAAATACAAATATTTTTTGGACGTGGTATTATACCCAAAAAATTGTTCCAATTATCTATCAGGCTGTACACATCGGTCGGTCTCTACTTGTTGTGGGTAACGCTCAGTATACAATGTGCCCTTACAGAAAATATGTCTAAAAACCGGGGGTTCTTACGTTTATATTTTGTTTTAAGCGGGAAAGGAATTACATGACAGAGGCGGACACTCAAGATCCGCCCCTGCCTACACTTAATGTATTATTTTTTCCAACATTTTTTCTCGCAATCAGACCACAACTTCTTGGCTTTCGCGCGCTGTTCATCGGTAAGAACGCTCTTAAGTTCAGCGTACGCGGCTACGAGATTCTTCGCTTTTTCTTTTTTTATGTCATATTTCTGATCAATTAGCTTATCAATAGCCTTGGTGTCGATCTTATCTTCCCAGAGCATTGATTTGATATCCACGGCAAGGAGCTCTATAGCCGCTTTCTTACTTATGAGATCTTTTTTCACCCTCATCTTTATATCTTTTATTTTTCTGATCTGCTCATCGGAAAGCCCTATCTCCTCCTGGCTTTTCATAAGAAAGCCGCATTTCATCATCAGCTTGCCCGCGAGATCATCTTTCGGTCCACCGGGATGCCCTCCTCCATATGCGAACGCGTTTGAAACAACCGGGCTCACGGCCATAACCAGCGCCAGAGCAATAACCCATAAACCTTTTTTCATCATGACAACCTCCCTGTTTTAAGTTTAGGGCAGTTTTGGAACCTGCCGCCATATAACATATAACACCTTTTTTTCGTCTGTTCTCCTGATCCGCTATTTTATATCCTCATTATTTTCCGGCAAAACCAGACAAAACTTAAGTATACATGATACAGCCTTTAAAGCAATACCCATCAGGGCCGAATGCCTCGATCACGAGCAAAGAGCCTTTTTCTATCAATTGGCTGATGCCTGTTTTTATAAGATTTACTACTCTGACTTAAAAATACCTTGACTAATAATGGGGCGCTTACATAGCGAAGATGCCCGGGCTAATCGGTTATGCGAGTTTAACATGCTGTTGTAAAATTTTCTGAATTTTTTGTACAGTTTCCGAGCAATTTCTTCTACAAATTCCAGAACTAGGCGGCAATAAGTGTTGCTGCGACTTTTCCATAGTCTGGCGTATCATATTTTTCCATTGGCCTGTATGAGAGTACTGTTTCAACTATTTTCACTATATCATTTCTCATCAGCGCATCTATGTATCCCGAAATCAAATTCTGTTTATCTTCACCGACACATGTTTCTATAAAAAATTCCAATAATCTGTATAGCTTTGAATCTTTCGGAGTATCTTCCTTTATGTGCCTGGCAAGGAGCATTGCTGAATACATGTTTCTACGATAAGCTGCTCTATTATCATCTTCCTTTAAACCATCAGTATCTATTACCATGACTTTTATGCCTTTTGCCTGCTCAAGCAGCTTATTCAGTTCAGCACGATTAATCTCATTTGAGAACTCTTTTGGCAGCTGGACTATTACTGTGCTTAGATCAAAGGCAGGGTCTTTTTTGCGTCTGGCTTTGATAACATTAAGGATATTATCTACCACAAACAGGGGATTCACTTCTTTTTCTTTCTGCCCATTCTTTATTTCTATAGTCTCTATCGTTTCCAGATTAAATATGCTTCCATAGGCACCCACATCATTTTTATATTCACCTTCCTGTATCACTCGTGTCTCGTATTGAATGATGTCAGGAAGATCCCTCTATTTCCTGTTTATTTATGAGGCATCAGGCTCCTGCCTGTTACAGGCACTGCAGGATCAGCCAGCATTTATCAAATCTCTTCATAAGCAGGTCCTGTTTTTTTATCCAGAAATAAATAATGCCGCAGTCTCCCCAGGCCCACCCTGTACCGGTTTCATCCGAATCAAGCTGTAAAAGAAGCCTCCACTCCGCCGCCCCCGCGCGGATCTTACTTTTATTATCCGCGTCCATGGCGTTCCAATCGTGCCATGTCATGCCGCGCGAGGCAAGTTCACACTCGGTTTCCATATCTCCCTGCAGGATATACGGGTAACCGAACATCTGGTGGATCTTCGCGTCATCCGCGGCAGCTTCGAGAAGCTTACAGTAAGGTTCTGTTTCTTCGCGCGAAACATTCCATGGATCCGGAGGATAGTGCGGTATAGTTGTCTTGTTCCTGAAAGACAAAAGGCAGGGATCAAAACGGTCTTCAAGATCAGGTGGAAAATCCCTGCGCTTGAGCGCGGAAACGGCGCCGTCATAAAAGAGGACTTTCCAGGCTCCGGAGTCTTCTCTCATCCCCCACGGCTGGCTGTCAGCTTCATAAAAAAAATACAATATCCCCTTACCCGGAAGATACGTATTAGCTGACAGGTGGAGGTCAGACAGATTGATCTGCGCCACAAAAGAAAGAGGCGTGTTTCCCGTATCAGGCCATCTCGGCCAATAGTACTCATCCGGGAAATGTGGAAGGCCCCCGAATTTGGACTGCCCTGTTTCAAACAACTCTTCACTATAGAGCAGAGCCTCTATGCCGATACTCTGTTTAGCGGAAACCTTCAGCTCATGCAGTATTCGCTTAAGCCCCAGCGAAACGGCCATGTCAATAAGTTCTTCCTTCTTCATATCAGCCTCCCGCCTGTTTTTACATCATATAATAAACGCCGGGAACCGAAATCCAGCTCTACAACTGATCTCACCGATCCAGAAAGAAGATAAGTAACGAAAACCCGCGAAAAAAGCCTGCTAGTCATATTATACCACGGGCAGAAAAAAAACTACAGGAGGGACACGCAAAAGACTCCGCCGTTTGATCTTGGGGGCGCGCGCGGGAAAACTATCGGTACATGGGGCGCGCACAGGCGCGCCCCATGAAACATAAACAATTCAATACCTGTTGTCGGGTATATTTCGATCTCTTATTTCGAATAGATCAAAGATATAATGACCCCTTTAAGCGGAGTCTGTATGAGGCCCAGTATAGTCCAGTATACAATGACTACAGGGTTAACTGTCATGAAAAAATAAGTGGCAAACATACCGGGGAGCATCCCGACCGCCCACACCAGAAGTCCGAAAACAGCTCCCTTAGCCGGTTTTCCTTTTCCCGGAATGCCCTTTTCTATTACCGCGTAGGCCAGGACCAGGACAATGCATAGAAGAAAAGACCCCGCGAAAAAACCCATTCCCGGCGCGCCTTCCATCGGCTTCCACACGCTTACCGGTTCAAGTTTGTATACCCAGCTGAAAACACCGCCGCAGCATACCATACCCACTATGGCATCGAACACAGTAACAGCGGCGGCGGCAGCAAAAACTTTCAACACTTTCATAAAACCCCTCCTTTTTTTATGATGCACCTATTCATTCTCCGTCTCCGGAGAAAAATGGACGCCTATTATTATATTAGCGGCCCTCTCTTATAGCAAATCCTTTTTTATCCGTCTCCTATCATCTCATGATTACCCCTGCCCGGGATAACCATGGGGACAACGCTTTCCAACGCGTCTATCGGAATATTCACCAGATACGGCCCTTTCCGGGCCAGCGCTTTTTTCAGCGCGTCTTTCGGAGAAGATGCCTTCGACAGGTCACAGCTTTCTATACCAAACCCTTCCGCTATACGCGTGAAGTCCGGATTACATGTGAATTTCGTGGCGATATAATTCTTCTCATAGAAAAGTTCCTGCTGCTGCCGCACAAGACCGAGGTGTCCGTTGTTAAGTATAAGTACTTTAACATCCGCTTTCTCTTCGCTCAAAACCGCCAGTTCCTGCAGGTTCATCAGGATAGAACCGTCTCCGCTTATACAGATAACGGGTTTACCCGGATTAGCCAGTGAAGCGCCTATCGCCGCCGGCAGGCCGAAACCCATTGTCCCAAGGCCCGCGGACGTAAGGAACTTGCGCGGTTTTTTGAACGGGTAATACTGCGCGGCCCACATCTGAT
>JBDRAX010000045.1:0-4591 GCA_043823375.1 Candidatus Omnitrophota bacterium
AGAAGACGGCTGGATAGAAGGCAAGACACTGCTGATGGCGGATGTGTCGGGCCTGGTACTTGCGAGAAGTTACGCGGGTAAGGAAGAGGATATATATAATTATCTGAAATCAAGCGTATTTAACGCGTTCGGCGGCACAAATCGAATGATAACAAAAAGCGAACTTGCCTCGCGCGCTAAAATCTGCGAAAAATTATGGAGCGAACTGAAAACGAAAGGCTATATAGAAACAACCGGAGCGATCCTGAGCCCTGCGCGCGCTATGGCGGGCGAAGAAGACTTCACGCTTGAAAGCGATTATGCCGGAAAAAACTCTGAGATATACAATTACCTCAAAAGCATGACCGAAACGAGCAAAATCGAAATAAAGAGCCTGACGCCTCCAGAAGTATTCAACACAAATTCCCCGAAAGTGAAGATAGACCTTAACGCTCTGAAACAGTACGCGATAGATTCAGAAAAAGTCCTGACATTCGAAGGAGAACTGGGCCCCCCTTGATAGAAAGAAATGATTTCGAAATGGATAAAGATACTCTTACTGTAATGCTCAGCCCTTATTCGCAAACCAGGTTGGAATTGGCTATTTATCATGCGCTTGCTCCGATGATAAGAATCCCGGTGAATTATTTGAGTGACAAAATAAATTTCCTGAACCAGTTTCTCCAGTCTGCCTGACCGCAAAACAAAGTCAAACAAAAACTTTTTTCTGGTGCAAATGTACTATTGGGATCTGCGTGCTATGTACAAGCCGAGATATGACGACTTTTCATTACCAATTGCTAAATGATTCCAAAGACTCCGGAATGAGTGGGGACGAGTTTCCGCAATATGCAATTATCTTTGACTTTGTGCGTTATGGGTGGTATTCTTTGTTTAGATATCTAAACATGTGTTTACGAAACTAAACAAAGGGAAATGTGAGAAATTATGAAAATTACAAAGCCTCTAAATAGAATACTGGATAGCGAAGCGAAAATCGAGATATTGAGGTTTTTATGCGGAACCGGCGCTGAATGGAACGGAAGGCAGATAGCAAAAGAAATTGGAGTTACTCCGGCGACGGCGCATAAAGCGCTTAACAGCTTGAACAATGAAGGTATGTTGATTCTTCGTAATATGGGTAAGACGCATGTTTACAGTTTGAATACCGATAATATTATGGTCAAAGATATGCTTAAGCCGTTGTTCTTTAAAGAGAGCGAAGTGCTGTGCGGTATTTTGAAGACCATAAAAAAGCATATCCGGAAATCAAAAATCAAAGACGGGATAATCAGCGCGGTATTGTTTGGAAGTGTTAACGCTAAGCAGGATCATTCTATGAGTGATATTGATGTCGCGGTAGTAGTGAAAACCTGTAAAGTTAAAGCGAAAACTGAGATATCGTTCGAAGAAATAGACAGGGAAATATCCAGCAAGTTCGGCAATACGGTATCGGCGTATATAAATACCAAAGCTGAGTTTAAGTCTAAGAAAAAAGCAAATATGGCGGTGATTAAAAATATTCTTAAAGGGTATACTCTGATCTATGGCAAAAAAATAGAGGGGGTTATATGACGCCGAAGAAAATGAAGACGGTTGCGGTGGAGAAAAGCGATTACAAGGTCTATCTTAAAAAGGCGAAAGATCTGTACGATATAACACAGACTGCAAAAGAGACTCGAAACTGGACGGCAGTGGGGTTGAATGCCGTACATTGTACTATATCATGTTGTGACGCATTGCTTACGTTCTATTTAGGGGTACGGTCATCCGGCGAAGACCATATTCAGGCGGCTGATTTGATATCGCGTATACCAAAAGATAACGTAAAAAGCGCGGCCAGTTCGTTTAAAAGAATTATCGCGAAGAAGAACCTTGTCGCGTATGAAAATAGAGAATTCTGCAAAGGGGACGCTGAAGATATTTTCAAAATAACCGGAAGATTTTATGATTGGACAACATCGATTCTCCCGGGCTTGAGATGAGCAATGTCGGTGAAAGTGTCTAAGAAAATTATATCCGAAATTCAAAAACTGCCCAACGGTTGTTGGCATTCCGTGTTCTGAGAGTTTCTTCTCAGTAGTTTCAACTTTTCAATATATTAATCATAATAATAAATTAGCATTTTTATTTTTTGTTAGGTATACTTTGTTTCGTAGTAAGTAGCCTCGTGTAAGTGGGTCGTGAAGGTATACGATTCCCTGGAAACCTTGTTAAATGGGTATTTTGGGGGATATTCGGAAAAGGGAAGTCGGGGAGTTTGCAATATTTGACTATCTAACTTTTTCTAAATTTATTCAGACAAAAAATGGATAAAAGAATCGTAATTACCGGGATAGGGGTTTTGTCTTCTACGGGCATCGGGAAAAATGCTTTCTGGGATTCTTTGAAAAATGGTATATCCGGGATAAAACCCGTGACGCTTTTTGATACTTCGAACCTGAGAAGTAAACTCGCGGGGGAGATAACGGATTTTGATCCGGAGGCTATACTCGGGAAAAAAGGGTTACGGAATTTAGACCGGACAACTCTTTTAGGCTTGTGCGCCGCTAAACTTGCTTTGGCGGACGCGGGGATAGAAGATCCGGTATCCGAAGGCGAGACTGATTATGTTGGTGTGAGCCTGGGATCGACAATGGGGAGCGTAAGGTCGATAAGTGAGTTCGATAAAGTAATACTTACCGAAGGCCCGCGCGCCGTAAACCCGGCGCTTTTTCCCAACACCGTTATAAATTCCCCGGCCAGCCAGATATCAATAAGATTCAACATAAAAGGCTTTAACGCAACGATTTCAAGCGGTTTTTGTTCGAGTATTGACGCGTTATTCTACGCTATGACGATGATCAATCTGAACGGGTATCATACGGTTCTTGCCGGCGGCGTTGAGGAATTATCGGAACAAACGTATAAAGGATTTAATAAAGTCAGGCACCTCGCGGGGTCCCGTGAAGGAAAAGATGAAATTAACTGTCCGTTTGACAGGCGTAGAAACGGGATAGTTTTTGGCGAAGGAGCGTCTATTTTTATTTTGGAGGAATTGGAACACGCGAAAAAACGATGCGCTGAGATATATGGTGAGATCCTGGGATATGGAACGTCTTTTGATCCTGAATCTGTGCTTATATGTAATCCGAAAGCTACGGGTGCGACTGAATCAATGAAATGCGCACTTTTGGACGCGGAAATTTCAGCGGATACTATAGATTACATATCAGCAAGCGCGAATTCGACGCTTGATTGTGATGTAATGGAGACAAGAGCCATAAAGAATTTGTTTTCCGCTCAAGCGAAAGGGATACCTGTAAGTAGTATCAAGTCAATGACAGGAGAATCTTTTTCAGCTTCAGGAGCTTTAAATATCGCGGCCAGTTTAGGAACTATAACGGAAAGCTTCATCCCGCCAACGATAAACTATGAAGTCACGGATAAGCGATGCGATCTGGATTATGTTCCGAACGACGCCCGGGAAAAAAACGTCGATAATGTGCTGGTAAACACACTGAGCCCTACAGGATCAAATTCAACATTAGTACTGGGGAGATATGAATAATATTTTTATTACCGGCGGTACAGGTTTTTTAGGGACGCATATAATTTCAGAAAGACTCCGTACAACAGAAGACACAGTATATACTCTGGTAAGAGGCGAAAGCCCTGAACAGGCAGAAAAATACCAATTTTCACAATTAAAAAAGGTAATCGAGCCCGGCATTTTGGATCAAAAAGAGATACGTTCCAGGGTTAATATATGTGTTGGAGATATCGCTCAGCCATGGCTTGGCTTGGAAACACGGGAATTAGAGCTGCTAAATGAAAAAATTGATTATATTTACAATAGTGCCGCTGTTACCGATCTCAATCTTGAACTTGAAAAGATCAGAAAAATTAACGTGAATGGGACTCGAAATGTTCTGGATTTCGCTGAAGCATGCTGTAAGCGTGGACAATTGAAAAAAGTGAATCACATAAGCACGGCATATGTTTTCGGCAACAAGGTATGCACTTTCAGGGAAACAGATCTTAATATCGGGCAGGGCTTCAATAATACTTATGAACAAAGCAAATTTGAGGCGGAAGAAGCAGTCATGCAGTACCGGGAAAAAGGGCTGGATATTGATATTTTCAGGCCAAGCATTATCCTCGGTGACTCTAAGACAGGTAAAACCACAAATTTTAAGATGTTTTATCAACCGTTGCATTTCTTTTCAATGGAGCTTTTTGATAAAATACCGGCGTTTACACACAGTAAGCCGAATCTTGTGAATGTCTGTTCTCCCGGCGATAAGATAATAGTGGTCCGCGGCGGTAAATTCGGAGAGCGCTTCGGCGATATAGCCAAGGCTTACGGAGTAGACGTGATCCCCGCTGGATGTGCCATGGGGCAGTGGGCCTTGCCCGGCGTATATAAAAGATCTCCTCAAGCCAAATCCCGGCGTGAAAGGCTTTTACACGACTCTCTGCGAGACGTCTACGGCTACAGTCTTTGATATCAAAGCTATAGGAGAGATCGTAAAAGCGACGGACGCGCTATATGTGGTCGATGTGATAAGCGGACTTGGCACCGACAAATTTGAGAACGACGCCTGGGGAGTCGATATAGCTATCTGCGGAT
>JBDRAX010000046.1:0-5940 GCA_043823375.1 Candidatus Omnitrophota bacterium
ATTACGTACTTAAATAATAGAATTAAGTCCTGAAAACATTTCCGCCGGAGTGGTGAAACTGGCAGACGCGCTGGACTCAAAATCCAGTGGAGGCAACTCCATGTGGGTTCGATTCCCACCTCCGGCACCATGAATTTAAAAGCCCCGATGATATTAAAGCGGGGCTTTTTTTACGCGTATATCTGTTTAACCCGCGTTTCTCACAAACAGTCTATTACGAAAGCATAACTGCTTGTATCTACCGCGTTTTCGTGAAAAAATGAGTTTGACGTACTTCAGTACGCCTTCACTCATTTTTTTACTCAGGCCTTGTATCTACAAACATTTATGCTTTCTCACTACGACTGTTTGTGAGAAATGCGGGTTAATATTTTTCCGGATGATGAAAAAAAACAGGACAAAAACCGTTGACATACCATTCCGCGGGTGTTATATTTGTTTCAGTATTTTTTTCGCGTGGGGCTGTAGCTCAGCTGGGAGAGCGCGTGAATGGCATTCATGAGGCCAGGGGTTCGATCCCCCTCAGCTCCACCATTTTCGGCCTGATCAAAGTCAGGTTATTTTTTTGTTCTCTGTCAAAACTTTTAGAAAGCGGCCTCTGATAGCTGTCGTATTGTTAAGATCCATACGGTTGTTTTACATCGGATATCGGCAGGCAGGATCCTGGAACGGCCTCAGGTAAAAAAAAGCCTTTTCATGGTTTTTTTTATTGACAAAAGGCGTAATTAAAAATATACTTTCTAAAACTATTAGGGTTTTATCCCTATTGAAATATATAGGAATTACAACGAGGGTGTTTTTTGCTCTGTTTTTTTTGAGCCCCATAATCTGGGAAAACAAAAATGGAGGATAAAAGGATGGAAGAATACAGAAGAGAACCTTTTGGTCCGCATTTGATGTTGGATCTGAGAAAGTGTAATCAGGATAAACTTCGTGATTACAAACTGGTGTTCAACGTGTTGCATGACCTCCCGGAAAAAATAGGGATGACGAAAATCACACAGCCTTATGTTTTTCCGTACGAGGGGTTGATCCCGGAAGATAAAGGGATTACCGGAACTGTTATAATCGCGGAGAGCCATATATCGATCCATACTTTTCAGGAAAAGGATTATTGTTTTATAGATGTTTTTTCCTGTAAGAGCTTTGATGTGGAATTTGCCGCGGATTTTCTGGTAAACGCTTTTGAATCAAAGGATTACGACAAACACGTGATAAACAGAGGGCGTGATTTTGTCCGGCACAGGGAAAAGATCCGGCAGGCAGCGTTCGCTTAATTCTCGCTGTTTAAGCTAAGATGAAAAAAGAAAAAATTTTCGCGGGTACTGATGGTATCGTAAAAGATAAAGAAGCGTGTGAAATAGCGATACTGCCGGTGCCTTATGATGGAACAAGCACCTGGATCAAGGGGGCCGATAAGGGCCCCCTTGCTGTTATTGAGGCTTCTTACGCCCTGGAAATGTATGATATAGAAACCGATTCGGAAGTATATCTCAGAGGCATACATACCTGTCAGCCGGTTATTACCGGAACCTGTCCTGAAGAAATGGTAAAAAATGTCGATAAAGCGGTAAGCCTTCTCATTGACTCCGGAAAATTCGTGGTTACTCTTGGCGGCGAACATTCCGTAAGCGCCGGGGCTGTAAAGGCGCACAGCAGGAGGTTTGAAAATTTTTCCGTGCTTCAGCTTGACGCGCATTCAGATCTCAGGCAGGAATATGAAGGCACGAGGTATAACCATGCCTGTATCATGGCAAGGGTCAGGGAGATCTGCCCTTTCGCGCAGGTTGGAATAAGGAGCATGGATATCGGCGAAAAAGCTTTTATTGACATGGACAGGATGTTTTTCGCCGGGGATATAGCAGGCAGGGAAGGCTGGTTCGCGTCAGCGGCGGATAAATTAACCGAAAATGTTTATGTGACCATAGACCTTGATGTGTTTGACCCGTCGGTAATGCCGTCCACCGGGACACCTGAGCCGGGGGGGCTTGACTGGTATACTGTAACCGGTTTTCTGCGCGAAGTAACGAGGCGTAAAAATGTTGTCGGTTTCGACGTAGTTGAACTTTGCCCCCAGGAGGGGAATAAGGCCCCGGATTTCCTGGCGGCAAAGCTTATTTATAAATTTCTGAGTTACATATACCTGGATCGTTAAAACCGGGTATAATAGTGAAGAGATTTTACATACGCAGGATTACCGCTTTTTATCTTTTTTTCATAATCAGTGAGGTGTGGAAATGGAAAGCTATCAATTTGAAGATATAGAAAAAAAATGGCAGAAAAAATGGAAAGACGAGGGGCTTTTTAAGGTTGACACTAAGGACATAAAGGGTAAATACTATTGCCTTATGATGTTCCCTTATCCGTCCGCGGCTCTCCATGTGGGGCATGGAAGGAACTACATAATCGGGGATGTGGTAGCCAGGTACAAAATGATGCGGGGGCTGAACGTGCTTACTCCCATGGGGTGGGACGCGTTCGGGCTTCCCGCGGAGAACGCGGCCATAAAAAACGGCATACATCCCAAAGTCTCCACGCTTAATAATATATCAAAAATGAAAGAACAGCTTAATTCCTGGGGAGTAGAATATGACTGGGGACGGGAAGTTACATCATGCCTTCCCGACTATTATAAATGGACGCAGTGGATATTTCTCAAACTTTATGAAAAAGGCCTGGCATACAGAAAAAAGGCGTTTGTTAACTGGTGCCCTTCCTGCAGTACGGTTCTGGCGAACGAACAGGTCGTGGACGGATCCTGTGAAAGGTGCGATACAAAGGTCGAACAGAAAGAACTGGAGCAGTGGTTTTTCAGGATCACCGATTACGCGCAGAAACTTCTGGAAGATCTTGATAAACTGGATGAGTGGCCCGAAAAAGTGAAAACAATGCAGAAAAACTGGATCGGCAGGTCTTCCGGCGTAAATATAGATTTTCCTGTGGCGGATTCGGATCTTAATCTGACCTGTTTCACAACAAGGGTAGACACGATCTATGGGTGTACTTATATGGTGCTTGCCGCTGAACACCCCATGCTTGAAGAACTTATAGCCGGTAATCCCGAGAGAGAAAAGATCATGGACTTCGTAAAAAAAGTCCGCTCGGAGTCAGCCATAGAACGGTCCCAGGCGGAAGCTGAGAAAAAGGGCATTTTTACGGGAAGATATGTCATAAACCAGATAAACGGAAAAAAGATACCGCTCTGGATAGCGAATTACGTATTGATGGAATACGGTACCGGCGCGGTTATGGCGGTACCGGCGCATGACCAGAGAGACTTTGACTTCGCGAAAAAATACGGCCTTCCTGTGGAAGTTGTTATTGATAAACCCGGGGAACACCTTGAAGCCGGCTCTTTGTCCGGGGCATATGAAGAAGAAGGCGTCCTCATCAATTCTTCACGTTTTAACGGTATGAACAACAAGAAAGCCATGGCCGCTATCGCGGATCATATGCAGGGTGAGGGCATCGGTAAACGCGCGGTGCATTTCAGGCTGAGGGACTGGCTTATTTCCAGGCAGAGATACTGGGGCGCTCCGATACCGATGGTATATTGCCCGAAGTGCGGGGTACAGCCTGTCCCCGAAAAAGATCTGCCTGTTTTACTTCCTGAGGCGGTGGAATTTAAACCGGCGGGTGAATCCCCGCTTAAAAGTATCGGAGAATTCGTACAAACCGTGTGCCCGGCCTGTAACGGCCCCGCCAGGCGCGAAATAGACACAATGGATACTTTCGTGGATTCATCATGGTATTTCCTGAGATATATTTCTCCGGGGCTTAATGATAAGCCGTTTGAAAAACAGGATGTCGATAACTGGCTTCCCGTAGACCAGTACATAGGCGGGGTTGAACACGCCATTCTGCATCTATTGTATTCCCGCTTTATAACGAAATTCCTTTATAAAAGCGGTTATACGGGTTTCGACGAGCCGTTTCAGAGGCTTTTTACTCAGGGCATGATCATCAAGGATGGGGCAAAGATGTCGAAATCCAAAGGTAATGTCGTGAGCCCGGACGGACTTATAAAAAAATACGGCGCGGACACGGTACGCCTCTACACCTTATTTATAGGCCCTCCGGAAAAAGACGCGGAGTGGTCCGACAGAGGTACTGAGGGCGCTTTCAGATTCCTGAAAAGGGTCTGGAACCTTCTGGAAGTCCTTGATGAAGCCGGTGATCCAGCGGGGAATAAAGAGGCTGATGAGGCCATGCTTAGAAAAATGCACCAGACTATTAAAAAAGTTACGGAGGATATTGACGGGACTTTTCATTTTAACACGGCGATAAGCGCTGTTATGGAGCTTGTTAACCAGATATATTCCGGTTTAAGCGAACATGGCAGGGGCTGTTACAGCGGAGACTCGCTGAACACGGTTTTGAGAAATACGGTTTCACTGTTGGCTCCGTTTGTCCCGCATATGGCGGAAGAGATGCACGAACGGATGGGGGCGGAGAAAAGTATTTTCAGTGAAATGTGGCCGGAGTATGACGAAAACATGCTTCAGGCGGACACAGTCGTAGTACCTGTCCAGTTAAACGGCAAATTGCGGGGGACGATAGAGATCGGGAGGGGTCTCCCTGTGGAAAAAGTGAAGGAGCTTATATCAGGAGATCAGAAAATAGGGGAATATTTGTCGGGTAAAGAGATAAAAAAATGGATAATACTTCAGGATAAACTTGTTAATATTGTAGTACAGGAATAAGCCGGAGGAATGGCATGACGGTCAGAAAAGGGTTGTTATTATCGCTTGTTTTTTCTATCATACTGCCGTGCGCGGGTGTTTCCGCGAGTATGACAGAGATCAGAATGGCGGAAAATTATGATTTGAATATTCCTGTGAAAATACTGAAAAAAATGCCTTTACCCAAAGGGTATCATGAAGACCTCTATTATGACGGGAAAAACGTGTGGGTCAGTAACGGTAGAGGCGGGAAAACATGGATAATAGACGCTGAAACAGGCAAGTCCATGGGGGAAATAACGCCGCCCGGGACATTTACCGAGGCTATCGCGCCTTTCGAAGGGGAAGAAGGGGTTTACTGGGTTACAGACTGGGACGAAAAGAGGCTTTACAAAACCCGCCTTAAAAACGGTAAAATGATCCCCCTTGAAATGATCTCACTGGCGCCCGCTTTTCCTACCGGAGTTGTGAGCGTTGACGGCAATGTTTATGTGATCGTCTGGAAACGCGGAATGGGGACAAGGTATTATCTTCTTTGCTTTGATCCCAAGGGGAATAAAATATCGGAGGCCAGGATAGAAAATATTTCAGAACCCTGCCAGATGGCATGGGACGGGAATAATTTATGGATCACAAGCTGGTACAGCCGGAAAATATATAAAATAGATATAAAAAAAAATTTGATACTTGGTGAATTCAAATCTCCCGCGAAACAGACTACCGGAATAGCCTGGGATGGAGAAGGCTTCTGGATCACCGGGACTTATGACGGCCTTTATAAGGTAAAACTGCAATAATAGCCGCTTCGTTTAACGTAAATGCGTTTATCAGAAAGATGTTTCCAATCGTTATACGAATGAGCCCTTCCCCTGCGGTAAGATAAAAAAAAGTTATCTATTTTGTTTTTGAAAACCCGGATTATGAAAAAACGATTGGGTATACTTAAAATAGATACTAAAAACTTTTAAAAAGTCTTGTATGTTTTATTACGCGGAGGTGGGAAATGCGCGGCCTTTTTAATAATACCAAAAATAAATGGGGACAAAACACATTAACGGTAACAGTATGTCTTGTCTTTATGTTTTCAACTATATCCGCCTATTTATTTGATTTCGCGCAGGCCCAATCAAATACTTTCGGTGAATGGGCGACAAACTCCACTATAGATGATTTTGAACTACCGGAAAATTCGGGGGAAATAAAATACCGTTATTCCGGGGCTTCAGGGAAAACGATCATACACATACAGGACGCTCAC
>JBDRAX010000047.1:0-17136 GCA_043823375.1 Candidatus Omnitrophota bacterium
TTCCAGCTGAAAGCTTTCAGCAACAAATCGGGAGTGGATTTTTCCGCGGCCATACTTGGAAAATCAGGCGTTTTTTTCGAGGATCTGCTGAACAAAAAAGAATACCTTCGTATGGACGCGGATACCGCGGCTAAACCCTGGATGAGTGAGGCCGCGAAATTCGCGCCCATTGAAAGTATAGTGTTGTTTCCATTGAGGGTTGATAAAAGTGTCGCGGGCATAATAGCGGTAGGGAATTTTATCCCCGCGTATGAACTTCCGAAAGAACTGATAGGGGTAATACGGGCGTTCGAAAAAGAACTGGTACTGGCGTACCAGAGCGCGAGGTTGTTCCTGCGGATGAATTCGTTCGATATCGTTGACAGCCTTACGGGCCTTTATTCCCGCGTGTATATAGAAGAGAGGCTTAAAGATGAGCTGAACAGGGCGATATTTTATCAGCGGCCCTGTTCGCTGATTTTGCTGTCTATTGATGAATTCAAAAAATATTCCGCTAAATACGGCCAGCCTAAGGCGGAAAGACTGCTGAAAAAAGTGGCTGAAGTGATCGGTGGGATAATGTCCCCTGTGGGGAAGGGCGCGAGGTTCAATAACGAGGAATTCGCTGTTCTCCTGCCTGAAAAAAATAAAAGGGAAACTCTGGAGTCAGCGGAAGATATACGTAAGAATATAGAGAATATGGAAATATCCGGCGATCCTTACGAGCGCGTTACGGTAAGTATCGGTATAGGTGAAAACCCGATTGACGGCAGTACCGCGGCGGAAATCATGTCAAAAGCCGGGGAGAATCTGCGCCGCGCGAGGGAAGAGGGCGGGAACAGAGTAATGGGCGAATAGATATCGGACCGTCCCGTGAGTGGGATAACCGGCAAAAAAATTCTCAGGGCAAATAAGAGCGGAGGGGAATGTACAGCGAATTGAAAACTTTATTGATAGGGATGAGAGACAGACGGGCTTCGGATCTGCATATAAGCGCGGGTAATCCGATCTATTACCGTATTGACGGCCAGCTTGTAACGGCTGGGTCAAACGAATGTTTAAGCGCCCAGCAGGCGAAAGATATTATCTACAGCCTTCTGACAAAAGAACAGATAATAATGCTTGATGAGGAAAAGGAACTTGACTTTTCCTTCCAGATAGAGGATGTGGCCAGGTACAGGGGGAATATTTTTTTTCAGCGGGGAAATGCGGCCTGCGCGGTAAGGTTGATACCGCTCAGGATAATGAGCCTGGAAGAATGCGGGCTTCCCGCTAATATAGTGAAAGATTTCTGCCGGGCGCAGAAAGGGCTGGTCCTTGTTACGGGCACTACCGGAAGCGGGAAATCCACCACACTCGCGGCTATGGTTGACGAAATAAACAATACCCGCAGCTGCCATATTGTTACAGTAGAAGACCCGATAGAATTCGTTCATACCGACAAAAAGGCTCTTATAGCGCAAAGGCAGATATCTTATGACACGTATTCATTCAGTAACGCGTTAAAGCATGTCCTGCGGCAGGATCCGGATGTCATACTTATAGGAGAGTTAAGGGACCTTGATACTATTCAGCAGGCATTGGTAATAGCGGATACAGGGCATCTTGTACTCGGGACTCTGCACACTTCCGACAGCGTGCAGTCTATAAACCGCATTATCGACGTATTTCCTCCTCATCAGCAGCATCAGGTCAGATCTCAGCTTTCCTTTGTTCTTCTGGGGATCGTGTCGCAGCAGCTTCTTCCAAAAAAAGAGAGTATCGGCAGGGTCCTGGCAGCGGAGATCCTGGTAGCCACCCCGCCTGTCCGGAGTATGATCCGGGACGCGAAAGAGCATCAGATACTTTCTGTTATACAGACTTCCCAGAAAGCGGGTATGAAGACAATGAACCAGGCGTTAGCGGATCTCTATTTCGCGGGTAAAATAACGCATAGCGACGCGATCGCGAAGACTTCCGATCCTGAAGACCTTGCTAAGGTAATAGGAGCGAAATAGATTTTTTATACAGGCCTGTTTTCGGCCGCCGGGAGATAAGCATGGCTTTAAAAAAACGTATAGAAGCGAAACTCGGAGAGATACTGATCAACTCAGGAATTATAGGGGAGGAGCAGTTAAGAGGCGCGCTTGATTTTCAGAAGAGAGAGGGGGGGATACTCGGGGAGATCCTCGTTAAACTGGGGTATGTCAATGAGCGGGATATAGTACAGGCGCTTACTGAACAGTATGGTTTTCCATATCTTCCGCTGGAAATATACGAGATAAACAAGGAAGCAGTAAAGGTCGTGCCGGAAAACGTGGCCAGGCAGTACAGTTTTGTGCCCGTGGACGTGATCGGAGATATCCTTACCGTTGCCATGTCGGACCCTTTAAATGGAAAGGCGATAGAAGATATCGAGATGATTACCAGGAAAAAAGTGCAGGTGTTCATTACTACAGTTACTTCCGTGCACGAAACTCTGAAAAAACTTTTCAAAAAAGGAGCCAGTTGAAAGGTCCTTTCATATGAGCCAGTCCCTATCTGAGAAAATTTCGGCTATCCTTATTGAAAGAGGGGTAGTATCTGAAGATGATGTAAAAAAAGCCAGGGAAGTTTCCGAAAAAAAAGGTGAAAATCTTACTTCTGTCCTGGCCGGGATGAACCTGGTATCCAGGGAATATGTTATAAATTCTCTGAGCGAAGATTTGGGTTTCCCGACGTTAAATCTTTCCAGGGTACATTTTGAGCAGGATACTTTGAAAGTGCTGCCTAAAAAACTTTCGTTTTTATATCAGATGCTGCCTGTTTCGCGTATAGGAAAATTTCTTACGGTCGCAATGGTGGATCCGCTTAATATAGTCGCCATGGATGATATCAAGGTTATTACTCATATGGATATTGCCCCGGTCATTGTTGATGCGGAGGATATGAAAGAGGCTCTTAAGAAGTGTTACGAAGTTCATGCTGATGAGGAAATAAACAGTATTGTGGAAGATCTGGAGAGCCTGCGGATGGAAATGATATCCGATGAGATGGAGAGTGTCTCGGAAACGGAGTTATTGAAGATCACGGAAGACGCTCCTGTCGTTAAACTCGCGAATTTTATCCTGAGCCAGTCAATTAAAGAAAGGGCCAGTGATATCCTGATAGAACCTATGGAAAAAAACTGCCGGATACGGTACCGCGTGGACGGTATACTCCGGGAGGCGCATACGGCGCCGAGAAAGTTCCATAACGCGTTGATCTCCCGCATAAAAGTCATGTCTAATCTTAATATAGCTGAAAGGCGCCTGCCGCAGGATGGACGGTTCAAACTGAAGATCGAGGACCGCAGGATAGATTTCAGGGTATCTATTGTGCCTTCGAGTATCGGCGAGAAAGCGGCGCTCAGGATCCTTGACAAAGGCCAGGCTATGATCGACATAGACCGGCTGGGTTTCAAGGACCGCGACAAGGACAGGATCCGGCAGGCGAGCGAACAGCCGCATGGTATGATCCTGGTGTGCGGCCCTACGGGGTGCGGGAAAACCACGACACTGTATTCACTCCTAAGGCACGTGGATTCGCCGGGAAAAAATCTCGTTACGGTTGAGGACCCGGTGGAATATGAACTCCCGGGCGTTAATCAGGTTTCGATAAACGATGATATCGGCCTGACCTTTGCTTCCTGCCTGCGTTCTATTCTGCGCCAGGATCCTGACGTGATCATGGTAGGTGAGATAAGGGATTTTGATACTGTGGACATTGCTATAAAATCCGCGCTGACAGGGCATCTGGTATTAAGTACGCTTCATACCAATACTGCGAGCGGGTCGATAATAAGGCTTGTCAATATCGGGGTTGAACCTTTTCTAATAGTCTCTTCAGTTATTATGATCGCGGCGCAGAGGCTTCTTAGGCGTTTATGCCCTGAATGCAAAGAACAGTTCCAGCCTTCTCAGGAAATAGCTGATAAATACGGCATTTTTGATCCGAACGGGAAAATACCCGTAATATACAGGCCCAAAGGATGTAAATGGTGCAACAACACCGGATATCAGGGGAGGGTAGGCATAATAGAATGTCTGCGTATTTCAAGTGCCGTTAAAAAACTTATTTTCAGCGGAGCGGAGGATTTTGAAATAGAGAAGACCGCGAAAGAAGAGGGTATGGTCACTCTGCGGGAAAACGGTATAGAAAACGTAATAGAAGGTATGACTTCTCTGGAGGAAGTACTGCGCCTTACGGTGTAGCGGAGGACTACGCGTATGTCGTATATATACCTACCGTAAGAAGCGGGGCGATATAAACAAAAGAGATCAATTTATGACTTCTCAGACAGCGGACAGGATTATTGAAGCGTTGAAAAAGAGCGATCTTATCGATCAGAAACGCCTTGATGAGTTTATCGCCGAATTGCACAAAAAGGGTGATCACGGTATCGTGGATAAACTTCTTGAGACGGACCTTATACCTGAAAAAGAATTACTTTCGCTTTTGAGCCTTGAACTTGAAATTCCCATTGTGGATATCGCGCGTATAAAGCTTAACGCGCAGACCATGAGTATCCTTCCGGGAAAAGTCATTGAGAGGCACAATGTGGTCCCCCTTTCGCATGTTGGGAATTTTATCACACTGGCGATCGCCGACCCGACCGATATCCTGGCTATAGACGACGTCAGGCTCCTGACTAAAGGCGATGTGAGGATGGTGCTGGCGTCCCGGGACGGGCTTAAAAAAGCCATTGGTAAGTACTACGGAAAAAACGAAGAGGCTGATTTTTCCACGATCATTGACGCGGGCGACGGAGAGATCGATATGGAAGTCGTAGGAGATGTTTCGAGCTATGATGTCCAGGAGATCGCTAAAAAAAGTGAAACCGCCCCTATAGTAAAGATGGTAGGGCTTATAATAAGCGAGGCTATCAGGAAGAGGGCCAGTGATATACATATTGAACCTTATGAGAGAAAACTGCGCGTCAGGTACCGTATCGACGGGGTCATGCATGAAGAGTTCGAACTTTCCAAGAAAAACCAGAACGCTATCATAGCGCGCCTTAAAATAATGTCAAAACTGGATATAACTGAGAACCGTGTACCTCAGGACGGCAGGTTCCGCGTACATATGTCCGGGAAAGATGTGGATTTCCGTGTATCCGTTCTGCCCTTGACACATGGGAATAAAATTGTTCTGCGCGCTCTTGATAAGGGCAACCTCTCTGTAGGGCTCGAAAGCCTGGGATTTCTGCCGGAACCATTGAATGATTTCAAGGAAGCTCTCAAGCGGCCGTTCGGGATCATCCTTGTCACCGGGCCTACCGGAAGCGGGAAATCCACTACTCTTTATTCCATACTTAACAGCTTGAACGTTCCTGAGAGGAATATCATTACCATCGAGGATCCTGTTGAGTATCAGGTCGAGGGTATGACGCAGATAGCCACAGTGTCTGAGATCGGGCTTGATTTCGCCAGCGGGCTCAGGGCGCTTTTGCGCCAGACCCCGGATGTAATAATGGTCGGAGAGATAAGGGATTTTGAGACAGCGGATACGGCAATTAAAGCTTCACTGACAGGACAGCTTGTTTTCAGTACTCTGCATACGAACAGCGCTTTAGGGGCTATTACCCGGCTTGAAAACATGGGGATCGACTCATTTCTTATTTCGTCGAGCCTTATCATGTCCTGCGCGCAGAGGCTCCTGCGGAAGATCTGCCCTTATTGCAAGGCTGTGGCGGATGTGCCGGAAGAAGTCCTGCGGCCAATTCGGGAAGAATACCCGGAGGCCCGTGATGTGAAAGAGTTTTACTATGGTAAAGGCTGTGAAAAATGCAATAATACCGGATACCGGGGGCGTTTGGGAACGCTGGAGACAGTACTTGTGGATGATACCATAAGGGCGATGATCCATAAACGAAGCCCGGAAGAAGAAATGCGGGAATATTTACACTCGAAAGGTATCAGGACTCTGAGGGGAAATGCCATGATGAAATTTATTCTGGGTATGACGACTTTAGAGGAAGTTCTCAGGGCTACCTGATGAGGGATAAAAACAGGAAGGTATATGGCCAGGTTTGCGTATGTAGCGAAAAATAAAGAGGGGCATACAGTTAACGGTACGGTGGAGGCTCTCGGTAAGACCCAGGCTTTACAGATACTTCGCGGCAAGGAGTTTCTGGTATTAAAACTCGAGGAAGAACGGGGCGGGGCGTTCAGATTTTCTTTTAAATTCACGAGATCCGCCAGAGTCAGTGTTGATGAACTGGCCGGTTTTGCCAGGCAAATGGCCACGCTTATAGAATCAGGTATACCCGTGGTAACGGCTATTGACATACTGTCGGAGCAATACCCGAATGAAGGGTTCAAAAAAACACTGAGCGACGTGAAAACTTCCATTAATACGGGGTTAAGCCTGTCGGAAGCTTTAAAAAAGCATTCCGCTGTTTTCCCGGCGCTTCTGGTAAGCATGATACGTTCAGGAGAAACCAGCGGGATGCTGGATGTAGTACTGGACAGAGTCGCGACATATATGGAAAAATCCAACGCCCTTCAGAAAAAAGTTAAATCCGCTCTTATCTATCCGGCTGTCGTAATTTTTATGGCGATCGCGATCACACTGGTTATGATCCTTAAGGTTATCCCTGTCTTTAAAGATATTTTTTCCGGGTTCGGCGCTCAACTGCCCGGCCCCACACAGTTTCTGATCAACATGAGCGATTTTATGACTAAAAATTTCATTGTGTTTATCGGTATCCTCGCGGGAATGATCACCGTAGTCAAGTGGTATTTATCCACAAGCGCGGGAAAACTTTTTATGGACACTGTCAAACTTAAGATGCCCCTCGTAGGCCCATTATTCAGAAAAGTCGCTATAAGCAGATTTACGCGTACTTTGAGTACCTTATTAAAAAGCGGTGTCCCTATCTTATCCGCGCTTGAAATCGTCGGGGAAACGTCGGGTAACCTTGTAATTGAAAATTCCGTGAGCAAAGTAAGGCTTAGCGTGCGTGACGGAGAAAATATCGCTCCGCCTATGGAAAGGAGCGGGATTTTTCCTCCTATGGTCACCAGGATGATAGCGGTAGGGGAAAAAAGCGGAGAACTGGAAAAAATGCTTTCAAAAATAGCTGATTCTTATGATGAGCAGGTCGACACTACGGTAGACGGACTTACAAGTTTACTTGAACCGCTCATTATTGCCTTTCTCGGAATAGTGATCGGTGGAATAGTGTTCTGTATGTTCCTTCCGATTTTCAAGATCTCCCAAGTCGTTAACATGTAAAAGACGCGGTAATATTTGATCTCGCGGGATACCGGGCCGCGGTAAATTTCCGAAAAATATTGATTAAAAAAAAGCTGTATCTTAACAAAAAATAAACAAAGGCAGTGTATCCTATATATGAGGTTAAGTAAGGAGAACGAGAAGCAGGTTTACCGTAAAAACAGGCTTGTTTGCTTTAGGAAAGAAAGGAGGGTATACTTTAAACATAGATGAGAATTACAAAATCTGTTCTTTGAAAGGAGGTGAGAAAAATGAAGATACAAAAAATGTTGGGCAAAAAAGGCTTTACACTTGTTGAAATCATGATTGTTGTTGCAATTATAGGCTTATTAGCGGCAGTTGCCATACCGAATTTCGTAAAAGCCCGTGAGAATGCCCAGAAAAATGCCTGTATAGCTAATTTGAAGCAGCTTGAAGGGGCCAAGACACTTTGGGCCCTTGATACGTCCGCGGCAAATAATGCTACACCGGGTATGGATGATCTTGTGAGCGAGTATATAAAAACTACTCCCACATGTCCTACTGGAGCGTCCTATACGATCAACAACATTCAGACTAATCCGGCGTGTAACAGCGGAGTTGCCAGTCATACTCTGCCTGCGACGGCATAATTTACAGGATTAGGCGGTTCGACAGGCGCGAAAAAATAAAGGAGAGTAGAGCATACTCTCCTTTATTTTTTCGCAGATCATTTGATAGTTATATCATTTATTTTAAACCTGTTACGGTGAAAATTCGTACTTAAAAAAATGTAAAAACTGGATTTTATGATGATAAAGATTTTTTTGAAAAAGGCAAGCGGTTTTACGCTTGTTGAAATAATGATCGCAGTGGCTATTATCGGTTTATTGTCTATTGTCGCTGTTCCTCAGTTCATACGTGTTAAACAGTCCGCTTCCGTGAATATATGCGTATCGAATCTGAAACTTATTGATGACGCGAAATCCATGTGGGCTGTATATGAAGGGGCGGGGGAGACGGACACGCCGGAATGGGAAGATCTTGTACCTGATTATATTCGCAAAATACCCGTATGCCCGTCCGGCGGGAGTTATACGCTGGGCAGGGTAAATACTTATCCCGCCTGCAGTATTCAAAATCATGAACTTTTTTCTGAAGAATGAACTATGTGAGGTATACGGCTGGGGAGGGAACTTGTAATCGGGCTTTTAACGTGATATCTTTGACCTATGCGTACAAAGGAAAAAATTGCTGTATGGGCTGTTCTTTTAACCGCGGTTCTGGTTTGTTACTCTTCCACATTAAACGCTGGATTTATATGGGACGATGAGTCTCTTGTTTTAAATAATCCGCTTGTAAGGGCGCCGCTATGGGCTTTTGAGCGTTTCAAACAGGATATTATCAATTCCGGATTTACTTATACGGTTTATTACCGTCCTGTTCAGATCATTAGTTACGCGTTGGATTACCGCTTGGGAGGAATGAACCCTTTTGTCTTTCATTTGATAAGCCTGATCATATATTTTATAAATTGTCTGCTGTTATTTCTACTGGCGCTAAAATTATCGGGTAAGGGGTCCGCGGCGTTTTTGTCAGCGTTATTTTTTTGTATCCATCCTTTTCACTCAGCGGCCATTTCATATGTATCGGGCAGGGCTGACCTCTTATTTGTCTTTTTCGGCCTGTTATTTATGATTTTTTTCGTGTATTTCAGAGAAAAAAAGAAATTTTTTTTTCTTGTTCTGTCAGTAGCGATGTTATGTCTGTCTGTGCTGAGTAAAGAAGCGGGTGTGGTTTTCCCCGTTTTATGCCTTTTGATGGATCTGGTACTGCTTAAAAGCCGTTTCATAAGCCCGAGGAGCCGCGCCCGGGAAAATGAAATCGCTTCTGACAAAAAACTGGGGGCAGGCTTCACCCCGCATATTTTTAACTTTACGGTCGTGATCCTCTATATTTCAATCCACGCGTATTTTTTACACGCGCGGTATCCCGTGTTTAACCCCAAAGGGGCGGGAATTCCCGGTATTCTGACTTTCTTTAAAATGGCAGGGGATTATGTCGTGAACGGGCTTTTTCCTTTTGATCCAGGGATGCGGCATAGCATCCACGCGGGAGGGAATTACGCGGCCATAGCGGCTGTTACAACCTGCGCTGTTTTTATCTTTAGTATGTTCAAAAGCCTTAGACGGATTTTATTTTTTTCTTTAATTTCCATTCTTGTTTCTCTTTTACCGTTTTTTCTGGTGTCCGGGTATTTCGGGGTATTGGCGGAACACTGGATGTATCTGGCGGATGTTTTTTTATTCCTGTTTCTCGCGTCGTTTTTTGTCGCGGTATTTGAAAAAAACGGCCATATCACGAAAATAACAGCAGTCGTATCTGTTTTAGCGTTGGTTGTTTTATATTCATCGGAGACTTCCGGAGAGAACAGATACTGGGCGGACGGCACGGCGTTAAGTGACCGTGTACTTTCTTTTTCAGATACGGATAAAGTAGCGCTGTACTATAAAGCCGTTGCCGATTTTAAGGCCGGAAAAACTGAAAAATCATTAAGCGTTATCTCCCGCATGGCGCACTCTCACGGCCAGGATCCGGCTTCCTGGTATCTGAGGGGGCGTTTGAACCTGGGAGCAGGGAAGATAAATGAAGCTGAATCCGATTTTAGAAAAGCGCTGGAACTGGATGGTGATTATGATAACGCGCTTTTCGGCATGGCATTAGCCTCTTTTTCCGGAAATAATCCGGGTGAGGGTATGCGGTATCTTGAGAAAACGCTTGAAATTAACCCCGCGCACCCTGAAGCTATTCTTTTTATGGGGATAGCCTGCGCGAAAGCGGGTGATAACTCGCGGGCTCTTGAAGTCTGCAGAAAAGCGGAATCATTCAATCCTTTCGGTTTGAAAACTCTGGTTGACCTCGGGACCGCGTATACAAGGAACGGATATCCTGAAAAGGGGCTTGACGCTTATATCAGGGCGTGCCGTCTTTATCCTGAAGAACCCATGCCGTTTTATAATGCCGGGGCTCTTTTTTATTCTGCCGGCAGGATAGAAGAAGCCGGAATATGGCTCAGAAAAGCTGTTATGATAGACCCGGGTTTTGAGCCGGCAAAAGATCTCTTGAAAGAAATTCATAACAGCCCTCGTTAAGCTGAACTTTTTCTACAGATATTACGGAAAAATACAAACTTTTGATACGGCTGTATTGCCATGGGTTTCTTGTCTTTTGATAACTTGACTTTGGTTATTACCTGTGATAACCTTTGACTGAATATATATAATCATAATAACAATATGTAATACACACATAACTCATTTAATAAACAAAATAATGTTCAGATTCGGCCGAAAAACAGAAGAAGCAATAGGGCTTGATATCGGTACTTCCTCGATAAAAATTGCCGCTATTAAAGCGGTGGGTGAAAGTAATATCCTGACCGGGTATAATATCAAAAAAATACCTTATGTAACAAATCATCAGATCGACCTCAAAGATTATATTGCCCAGACATTTGAAGAGATCGATATGCATCCTGCGGAAGTTAATCTGGGGGTTTCAGGGGCAGGGGTGATCGTCCGTTCCGTGGATTTTCCAAAGATGAACAGAGAACAGCTTGGAAACGCGCTTAATTTTGAAGCCGAGAAGTATATCCCGTTCAATATTGATGAAGTAGTAATGGATTTTGTTATCATGGGGGATAACGCCGAAGGCACGAAAATGAACGTACTTTTAGCCGCTGTTAAAAGAGACCTTGTGGACAGCAGAGTAAAACTTATGGAGCGGTTGGGTATTTCGATAAATATCATGGATGTTGATTCACTGGCTTCTTTTAACGCGTTTCAGATGTCAAATCAGGAGAATAACGCGGAGAACGCTTTTTTTCATTTCGGTTATTCTCAGACTGAAGTATTGATTTCCGTGGGAAAGTGGCCCGCTTTTATACGGCAGATACAGATAGGCGGAAAAGATATATACGCGGCAGTATCAAAAGAGCTTGACGCGCCTCCGGATAAAGCGGAGGCAATGATGGCTGAGCCGGGTATGGGGAAAGAGAAGGAGCGTATTATCAAGGCAAGCGCTCCGGTGCTGGAGGATATCATACGGGAAACGCAGTTATCCCTTGGGTATTTTGAGAACCGATATAATAAATCCGTGGCTGATATTTATTGTTCCGGAGGGATGGTCTCAAATGAATTTTTCATGAACTATCTGTCTGAAAAGACCGGTTTAGTGTTAAAAAAATGGGATCCCGTGGCAGGGGTGAAACTCGCGGACCATATTTTGATGGAGGACTTAAGCAGGGTAGGCGCTCAGCTTACAGTGGGTGTGGGGCTTGCTCTGCGGGGATAATAAGGCATTTCAATGCGTATAAAACGGAGTTAGATAAATTAATATATGATCGAACTTAATCTGCTTCCAAAAGAACTCAGGAAAAACAAGGCCCGGAGAAAGAAAAAGTCCGCGCAGATTACAGTTTTTCCCATAGCTGTCATTGCTTTGTGTTTTATAGTAGTAGTTCATATTCTGCTTGGTTTAATGCTCAGGAACAATGAGAGGCTTTCCGCGCAATTGGAGGCCAAGTGGCAGGAAATGCAGCCGCAGAAAGAAAAAACCGAGGCTATAGCCCGGCAGATAAGCGAGCTTCAGAAGCGCCTCGCGGTTGTGAAGAAAATATCAAGGCCCGAGTTCGATCTGACAAAACTTCTTACAGGGATAAATGAGTCGGTCATCTCGAATATATGGCTGTCGGATTTTGATCTTAAATACGCGTCGAAAGGCCCGGGGCGCGCCGCAAGTATGCCGCAGTCTCTTTTTCTGACGGGCTATGCTCTGGGGAAAAGCGGGATAGGGCTGTCTACCGCGGGGAAATTTATGGATGAACTTAAAAGAAATAAGATCCTTTCGGAATATCTTGAGGAGTTTGAACTCCAGAATATTGAAAATACGGCTATTTCGGGAGAAGAAGTAGTCAGGTTCCGGTTGATCGGGCAGTTCAAGAAAACTGAACCCGCGGCGGAGAAGGCGCAAGCCGTTACTAAAAAGAAAAAATAGCGGCTGAAAAAGGAAATGGTATTATAGCATTATGATCAGGTTGAAAATACTGGACAGTTATATCGAAAAATCGCGGGAGTTGTTGAAAAACGAACGCGCGAAGAAATCCCTTATTATCGGGATAACAGCGGTAACAGGGGTTCTGTATATATCCTTTCTGATCGTGCCGAAGGTTACTGAACTTGCCCGCGTTTCACAGAAGATCAGCAATTTAAACGATAAGATCGATGTAGTGAATACGCGGGTTAAACGGCTTAACCAGCTGACGCGCGAGATGAAGGAGCTTATCGAGGAAAATAAAAGCTATTCTGAAAGGCTGCCTGTGCAGAAAGATATTTCCGAGCTTCTGGAAGGTTTTTCCACCGTAGCCAGAAGTTCCAAGGTTAAACTGTTAAGTATTACGCCGTCCGCGTTGAAAGTGGATGAAATGGTCCCGGGGTCCGAAAAATACTATATGGAAATGCCGGTACGTATTACCGCCAGGGGCGGATATCATCAGCTGGGATATTTTGTCAACAGCCTGGAACAGGGGGAAAGGCTGATAATAATCAAGGATCTGAGCCTGAAATATGATCCGGCAAATCCCTGGGCGCACAATATTGTAATGACTTTAACGGCGTATGTTTCGGTTGAATAAAAAGGACAGGACTGACAGATGATAATAAGGCGGGTGCGGATCTTTATAGTAGCGGTTGTCGTATGTGTAGTGTGGGATCATGCCTGTTTACACGCTTCTGAAGGTTCCGGGACAGTTTACCAGTCTTATGGCAGGAGGGATCCTTTTGTCCCGCTTATCGGCGTGCATACAAAGGGGGCGGGAGAAAAAACACTTTCTGATGTATTCACTGTGGATGATATTTCTCTTCAGGGCATTCTTTGTGACGGTGACGGTGAAAAAAAAGCGATACTGAACGGAGAGATCGTCAAGGCCGGAGACCAGAAAGGCCTTGTATCAATAGTCGGGATCAGCGATAACGCGGTAACAGTCAAAATAGATGAAGAAACTTACGCGGTGAAATTATATAAATAAAACCCTTGATAACCCTAACAGGAATATGTACTAAAACGAATCATAATAGATGTAGACAGGAGGAAGAATGAAGGGATACAGAAGTAAAACCCTGAAAAGAACTGTGGCGGCGGGTATGGTTTTGGTTTTTATGAATTTTACCGCTGTTACAGCCGGATATTGCCAGGTGCCGCTGGGAGATAATAATGCCGGCGGGGATTCCGTAAGACAGGCATTGCCGGAAACGGGAAATGTGACGGTAAATTTTAAAGATGTTGATATAAAGACCGTTCTGCATTATCTTTCTGAAGTGAGCGGGGTCGACATAGTCCCTTCCCCGGGAGTGGACGCTAATATTACCATGCGGCTCAGGGATAAGCCATGGGAAGTGGCGCTTGACATAGTGACCAGGAATTACGGGTATGTTTATTCCCGCGATAACGAGAGGGGGATAATCAGGGTAATGCCCAAGAGCCAGCTCAGGGACGAAGAACCCATAACCGAAGTAATCCCTTTAAACCATCTGATACGTGAGATCGCGCTGACAAAGAAAGAAGAAGGGGAAGATATCGTGGCAGAGGCGACACAGGAGAGTATCCTCCAGCTTATGTCCGCGATCAATTCTATCCTGAATACTCAGAAAGGTGAAAGGGCGACTTATATATCCAGCGCGAACGCTATTGTCGTTACCGCGATCCCTGCCAGGATCACGGAAATAAAAAATATGGTGGCTAAAATAGACCGTAAAACTCCGCAGGTTATACTTGATGCCAAAGTTGTTGAGGTCACGCTGGGCAAGGATGACCGTTTTGGGGTAGACTGGAACGCCGTTATTTCCGCGGCAGGCGCGAGGAGGCCTCTTACATTTCCTTTTACTAATCAGGGCCTTATTCCGTTTCTTCCCGGTACGCAGACAAAGTATTATCCCACCACGGATTACAGTCAGACCGGAGCTTCCAATTTTCCTGTCGCTTATGACGGGGCTAACGGTATCGATACAACAGCCGCTCCCGTAGCCAGTTCCATATTTTCGTTCGGTACTCTTGACTTCAGTACTTTCACGGCAACACTCAGGCTGATAGAGAACAGGGACGATACTGAAATACTGTCCGCTCCGCGTGTTACGACTTTAAACAACCAGAAAGCTACTATAAAAGTCGTGGAAAAAATAATGCTCCAGAAAACGCAGGAGACAACACAGACAGCGGGCATTGTCACGGTTGAGTTCGAAAAAGAATCAGAAGCAAGAGAAGTCGGAGTTAAACTGACGGTGATCCCGCATATTAATGAAGACGGAGACATATCGGTCAACTTGCTGCCTGAAGTTTCAAACAGGGTCGGGGCAACCGGGTTTGACGTAATATCCGTTGGAAATAACCAGAACGCTATAGCGTTAACTTTTAATTCCAGGGAAGCAAATACCATTGTAAGGGTCAGAGACGGAGAGACTATTTTTATAGGGGGACTTATCCGTGAAAACGTTACGCAGACAGTGCATAAGCTTCCCATACTTGGAGACTTGTTCGGCAGTGTACCTCTAATAGGTTCCGCTTTTAAATATGACTCCGAGGACGTGGATAAGACGGAAATAGCGTTTTTTATTACTGTGCACATTGTCAAGGACGGGATGTCAACGATCAAATATTCCGGCACGGAAAAGCAGTATGAGAAATATTATGAAAAAGATAAAAGTGATGAGGAGAAAGACGGGAAAAAAAAGAGTGAGGGGGATACTCCTGCTTTACAAACGGGTAAAGTAATAACCAGAAAGAGCCGGGAAGTGCTGGATGTATTCACTGAGCCAGTGGATGACAAAAGAGAATACAAGCCCTTTCTGGATTTCAGGAAGAAAAGTAATGACTGATAGGATGTTTCAAGCGGCGGACGGAATAGCATGAAAATCCCGGGGATCAATGTGACGGATAAAAGTAGAAAAATTAAATATACTCTGGTATTCGAGAAAAAAAAAGACATGAAGTATATCGCTCATCTGGATCTGATGAATCTTTTCCGCAGGGCCGTACGCCGGGCTGATCTGCCGTTCTATCTGACCGAAGGTTTTACTCCGCGCATCAAAATAAGCATGCCCGAAGCGTTGAAACTCGGAGTAGAGAGCGATAATGAGACTTTATCACTTTGGCTTACTGAGGGTATAGCGCCGGAAAAGTTGTCTGATCTGCTTAATGAACAGCTGCCGCGGGGGGTAAGGATCCTTTCGGGGGCTGTAAGCGGATAACGTGTGTTCGGAAATGACTGTTGATGAGATATTTTATAATACAAATCGTAAGAAAGAGGAGAAAATATAAAAATGCCGAGAAAAAGGATCAGAAAAAAAGAAACGAAAGAAAAAGGCCGTGAAATAATAATCAATGTGGGCCCGGTCGAGAAGAGGGCCGCTATTCTCGAAGACGGCGAATTGATAGATTTTTTCATGGAGAGGGAAAGCACCGAACAATACGCGGGCAGTATTTATAAAGGGAAAGTCAATGCGATAATCCCCGGGATAGAAGCGGCGTTCGTGGATATAGGCATGCCGAAAAACGGTTTTCTCCATGTCAGCGATGTAACTGATAAGGGCGCGATTTTAAGAGAAATACTGGCGGATGAAGATGAACCTGTACAGGCAGTTAAAAAGCGCGGCCGCCCGCAGCAGCGTATCGACGATATATTAAAACCCGGGGAGGAGAGGCTGGTGCAGGTTGTGAAAGAAGCTATCAGCACAAAAGGGCCACGGCTTACGACTTATATCAGTATACCGGGCAGATATGTAGTACTTACGCCGTTTGATAATAATATCGGTATATCCCGCCGGATCATCGACAGAAATGAAAGGAAAAGGATCCGTGATATTATTGACGGCTTTGATTTTCCGGGGGATATGGGATGTATTGTCAGGACAGTGGCGGAAAACCGTACCAGCGAAGAGCTCCAGAATGAGATCCGGTATCTGATAAACCTGTGGAAAAAGATAAAGTCAAGAGCGGATAATCAGGCCGCTCCGGTAGCCGTGTATGAAGAATACGGTATAGTCCTTAGAATGATCAGAGACCTTTTTACCCAGGACGTGACGCAGCTTGTCGTTGATTCGAAAGAAGAATACAACAGGATAGACCGGTTTTTAAAGGCATATATGCCGTCTCTGAAAGATAAAGTAAAACTGTATTCAGGGCGTACTCCGCTTTTTCAAAAATATAATCTGGATAAAAAAATAGACGAGATCTTTGAAAGAAAAGTTGCCCTTAGAAGCGGCGGGTATCTGGTTATCGAAGAAACTGAAGGGGTGGTGGTGATCGACGTCAATACCGGCAGTTTCGTGGGTAAGACGAATCTCGAGGAAACGGCTTTTAAGACCAACCTGGAAGCGGCGGAAGAGATACCGAGACAACTTATGCTTAGAGACACTGGAGGTATTATCATCATCGATTTTATCGATATGGAAGTTAAAGACCATCGGGATAAGGTTTTTAACCTGCTTCAGCTTAAACTGCGAGCGGACAAAGCGCGGATCAATCTGCGCACTATTTCGCAGTTCGGGGTCGTGGAGATGACGCGCCAGCGTATGCGAAAAAGCCTTGAAAGCTCTTCACATATCGATTGCCCGTATTGCGGGGGTAAGGGCGTTATTAAAAGTGTTGAGACAATAGCCATTGAAACAGTGCGTCAGATCGACAGGAAACTCGCGCTCAGTACAAAAAGGCATAAGCATCTGGTCGTAACGACGCATCCTGACATACATGAAGCTTTGATTTCAGACCAGGCAAGGATGTTAAGTGATATCCAGAGAAAATACAGATGTAAAATTGAAATTAAAGAAGATACAGGGCTTCATGTCGAGAATGTACTTATAAGTGAACGCTGAAAACGGCGGGAAAATATCCTTATGATCGTGTCGGCTCTGT
>JBDRAX010000048.1:0-6178 GCA_043823375.1 Candidatus Omnitrophota bacterium
TACAGGCAGGCTTTTTTCCTCGTTATAACACGGGATCTGGACGACGAGAGTACATTTTTCCATAAAAGGTCCTTTTTGATATATATAAAATTTTTAGTAAATGTTCAGGCACTCACCCAATGACCTGAGCGTTACCCGCATTTATGTCAATTCCAAAAAATATTTGTATTTGCAGGGGCGAAAATTTTTTCGCCCTTAATACGCTCGTCCCGCTAAACATTTACAATTTTTAAGCGGCCAAAAGAGATACGGTTTTCCCTGTATCCACTACCTTATGCCTTATAAATACGGGCTAAGGCAAAGGATATCATACTCATGGAAAAAAGGCAAGAAACGCGATTAGACAAACAAAAACTTTGGAAAATATTGTATTTTTTCAAGCTTCAGGGTATAATATTCAGATATATTTTAAGAACTTATTGTAATATCTATAGCATAGTCAACAAGGTTGGTGAGTTATGAAAAGAATTTTCATGTTCGGTTTCGTTTTATTGTGGATGTATTCGTTCACTTCTCCGTATTGCGCATCCGGCGAAGCGGGAAAAAAAGAAATAGTGTTTGATTTCGAAGATTCCACGGACAGCTGGAGAATACCTGACTGGGCGTATTATCAGGGGGACCATGTCGCGACTGAAATGCAGTTGGCCGGAGAGGAAGCATCTTCCGGAAAATCCGCGTTAAAAATAATGTGTGATTTCCCGGGCGACAGCTGGGCGGCGGCATTGATCGACCTGGAAAGGCCCATGGACCTGAGCGGGTATAATACCATCTCAGCTGACGTATATCTTCCGAAAAAAGCGCCTGAAGGGCTTATGCAGGCAAGGATCATTTTGACATGCGGGGACGGGTGGCATTTTATCGAGATGCGTAGCGCGGTCCCTTTAAAACACGGGAAGTGGGTAACGGTTAAAGCGAACCTTGAAAAAGAAGAAGTCCCTGAATCGGAATGGAAAGGCAGAAAGGAAAAACGCCTTTTTCTGCATATAGATAAAATTAAAAAAATCGCGGTAAGAGTCGAATATGATGCCGCGCCTCCTTCAAAGGTCGGCCCCAGATATACCGGCCCTGTTTATGTGGATAATATCGTCATTAAATAACGGAACATATGTAAGCGTGAAAAGATAAGAACAAATGAAAAAATTAATATTGATAACGATACTCGCCTTTGTCCTGGGGCTTTCCATGGCAAAGGATAAAATTATCGAGCTCTCGGTCGAAAAGATCGCTTCTTATGTAATGGGAACAAGGCTCGAGATCAGGTTCATGAAAGTCGGCCTTTTCCGCCCGGTAATAATAGTAAAAGGCATGACATTATATAACCCGCCGGGATATCCTGAGAAAGTAATGGCTGAAATACCCGAATTCTACATTAAGTACTCTTCGGGCAAGCTCAGCAAAGGACAGATGTACTTCACTGAGATGCGGCTTTATTTAAAACAGTTCACCGTGATAAAAACGGAAGACGGCAGGGTCAATGCCGCGGCTATTAAACCGGTACGGGACAAAGAACCGGGGCAGGAGATACAGGAAAAAGATAAGGGAACAATACCTGATATCAGGATCGAAAAACTGTATTTAAAAGCTGACAGGATCTTTTATAAGGATTATTCAAAGGGCGGGAACGCCTCTGTCAGGGAATTCAACGTGAATATAGACGAGACATATGAGAACATCGATGATCCGTACACCCTTGTGAGGATCATTATCGCCCGTATAACGAAAAATACCCCATTGTCCCAGATGATCAGTATTCCTGTAGCGGGTATAAAAGGAATATATACGGCGACTGGCGCTGTAGTCGGGAACGCGGTAAAAACGGTCGGCGCCGCCACGGGGGTGGTCCTTGATGAGGCGCGCGTTATCGGGAAGATATTTAAAGCCCCCGCTGAAAAAAATCGTTCATAAAAGCCGCGGGGCTGAAAAGCCCGTTTTTTGGAAAAAAAATTCGACAAAAAGATAGTGGTAGTGTAAACTTTACAGAAATTGCGGAAAGTATAACATTTAAGGATTGGAAGGCTCATGAAAGATAAGAGAATACTTGTTGTTGACGACAATAAGGATTTCGCGGATGTTTTCTGCGATATCCTGAAATCGAACGCTTATAAGGCGGAATGTTGTTATGGAGGGGAACAGGCGATAGAGCTTCTTAAAAATCAGCCGTTCGATATAATATTCGTGGATATAAGGATGCCCCTGATGGACGGAGTGGAAACTCTTAAAGAGCTTAAGAAGATCCGGCCTGAAACCGTGGTTATAATGATGACTGGATATTCCCTTGACGAACTTGTGCATAAAGCCATAGAAGAGAAAGCGTCCGAAATAATATATAAGCCGTTCGAGATCGAAAAAGTTCTTGGATTGATTAAAGGCGCCGGATAAGTCCGGGATAAAACCCGTTCTTTACGGTTATTAACGGTCCTCACCTTTACCTTTTATTTTTGCGTATGAAAACTTCAGAAATTTCTTTGAGTCCGGCCGATTTCTTTTTTCCGGGATTATCCGGGCCGCGCGTTTTTTTTCCGCGCCCCGGGTTCTTCTCATAGCCGGCGTGTTCTTCTCGGGCGTTCTCTCTTGTCCCTCTCTCGCGCGCGCCGCGCGCGAGAATACCGCGTTTTTTACCCCGGAGCGTTTCAGCCTTAATATGGAAATAGCAGGCAATATGGCCAGGCACGGAGTGGCCGGCAGTGAGCTTTCGCTTTTCGCGGTTTCCTTTTCCGCGGGGCTGAAAGACCTCGCCTCCGGCGCGCGGGATAGAGCGCTCAAGGAATTTGAAGAAGCCCGGAAATTATGGCCTGAATTTTTCGCGACGGATTTCCTGATAGCGCTTATCTATGAAGAAAAAGATGATTATAAAAAAGCCGCGCGGTATTATAAAAGTTACCTTAAAAAACTTAAAAACCTCGAATCCGGCGCTTACCGGATATCAGGGCCTGTAATGTTCAGCCTGCTTTCCGGGGGCATAGAAGAATACGGCGAAGCGTACGCGAGAGTAAAGCGGCGTATGCAGGCCAGGGAGATCGATATTGACAAAGTATCCCCGGCCGGAGGGTCCTCCGGGGCCTGCTGTATGTTTTTCCTCGGTGTTTTTTTTATTTTCGCCGCTTTTTTTACTCTGAAATACAAAGTTGTCCCCTCGTTAAAAGTGCTGTACCGGGTCATGAATCCTCCTGAAGGTTTCTGGGCCTGCCGTAATTGCGGGGCCTATAACCCGAACCCGGCTAAAGAATGTACCGAGTGCCGCAGGCCGCGGGAATCAGGGCCTGAAAAGGCGCGCTTGCCGCGTATCAAAACATAAAATGCCGTAACCCCCGGTAAAAAGAAGCGGATAATACCGCGGCTGAAAGGCGGGATCGTGATAAATGAGAAAATGTTCAAATTCTGTTTCGGATGCGCTCCCGCTGAAATAGCCCGGCAAGTTATACTGACCCCGTTCTTTCCGTTAAAGGCGTACATGGAAAACTGTAAAGCCGCGCGGGAATTCAGAGGCAGGCTGTACCGGGGCTTTACCGCGCCCGCGGGAAGCTCTGAAATAACAGTCATACAATGCGGCATAGGGGACAGGCTGCTCGGCGACGCTGTTATGTTCCTGTCGATCACAGGCGCGGAGCGTATTATCTTCAACGGCACGTGCGGCGGGTTCAAAGGGTGCGGGATATCGGATATATTAGTCGCTGATAACGCTTTTAACGGCGAGGGGTTTTCCCGTTATTACGGAAGAAACGCGCCTCTTGAAAATATTTTTTCATCGGGAGAGCTTGTCTCCGCCGATAAAACGCTTACCCTGAGCCTCAAAAAATTCCTTTCAGGGAAAAAGGTTTATTATAATCCCGGGGAAAATGTGAATATTTTCACCATAGGCTCACTTGCGGCTGAAAAAAATGATATACTATCCCGGATAGAGGAAAGAGGTTTTAAAGGCCTTGAAATGGAACTTTCCGCGGTGTACAAAGCGTCTATCTCAACGGGTATACCGGCCGCGGGATTGCTTGTCGTCAGCGATCTTCCTCTTGCCCGTCCGCTGTGGGAAGAACTTTCGCCCGCTGAGAAAAAGCTCTTTTCGGAAAAAATGAATGAAGTCATGAAATTAACGGTTGAATTCGCCGTTGGCCCCGGCGGAACGGAGCCAGCGGGGTAGCGTAAAAAATTACATAAAAGAATAATAAAAAAAAGAGGGATGGAACCACAGAGAGAATCAATAATAGGGGAGAGATAAATTCTTGCTGTATAGAGGTCCATTCGGAAGAAAAGAGTGGTGTAAAATTGGCACGACGCGGTTTGGGGCACATGCAATGTGCCCCTACGGGCAAGTAACAAAGATGAATGATAAACGGTGTTTTGCATGAATCGGTTCGTGGCATATATTTTTGCCTGTTTTTTTATTTTAAAGAACCTCTGTGAACTCTGTGGTTAAATTTTTGACAATACGGCCAGCGTACAAGGGAGGAAAACATGGAAAACAAAAAAGCGTTAATAATACTCGCTGAAGGTTTCGAAGAAGTCGAAGCGGTCACAGCGATAGACCTTCTGCGGAGGTCCGGCGTTGAAGTCACTGTAGCCGGGCTTGACGCGGAAAACGTAAAAGGAAGCCACGGAATAATCATAAAAGCGGACACGGCGCTAAAAAAATATAAGGCCGTGCCGAACGCCCTTATCCTTCCCGGCGGCTCCCGCGGAGCGGAACGGCTGGCCAACTCAAGAGAAGTCAAGGAACTTATACTCAAAATGGACTCGGAAGGCAGGCTTATAGCTGCGATATGCGCGGCCCCGGCCATAGTGCTCGCCCCAGCGGGGGTACTTAGCGGTAAAGAGGCCACCTGTTTTCCGGGCATGGAAGAAAACTTTTCTCCTGACATCAAATTCAAAAAAGAAAAAGTCGTGCAGGACGGTAATGTGATAACCAGCCGCGGGCCGGCTACTTCTTTTGATTTCAGCGTTCTGATAGCGGAAAACCTTGTAGGCAGAGAAACCGCGGATCAAGCGGCAAGAAACATGCTTTTCGAGATCTGATATTTTCCGCGCGCGGCGGGACTCGATGTTAAACCCCGCCGCGCCGGACCGCTTTTTCTCCGAACTTATCACGGATACTGTCCACGGCTTTATGTATGCGCTCCTTTTTTTCCGCGCTTACCGCCTTACCGTCAAAGAGATCCCCCTGGAACGAAAACTCCGCTAAATTGGATACCCTGACCCCCACAAGACGTATACCGGAACAGCGTTTACTTTCAAACGGGCCGGCTTTTCCCAGCGCGTTCCTGTATATATCGTCAATGAAATTCGTGGGCATATCGAGCGTTACGGACCTGGTGTATGTTTTGAAATCCGAAAACCGTATCTTGAGCGTGACAGTCCTCCCCTTAAAACCTGATATCCTCATTCTTCGCGACACTTTTTCGCTCAGGAACAAGAGAGCCTTTTTTACCGCCTCCCAGTCCGTAACATCACTGTCAAAAGTATATTCATTACTCACGGATTTTACCGTTCCCGTACCTTCAACCCTTCTCGGGTCTATGCCGTTCGCCAGTTCCCATATATGAAGACCGCTCACCCCCAAAACCCGGCACAGCTCGTCAGGGTCATACCGCGCGATATTACCTATAGTATTGATCCCCATTTTTTTAAGAGTGGCCAGGGTCTTTTCACCTACTCCCCAGAGCCTGCCCGCGGGAAGCGGAAAAAGGAAATCCCTGAGGCCCTCCGTGGCAACGATCACGAACCCGTCAGGTTTCCCTATATCCGAAGCTATCTTCGCGGTCATCATGTTAGGGGCCATGCCTATAGACGCCGTTAAACCCGTTTTCCTTTTTATATCCGATTTGATCTTTAAACACACATCCCCGGGCGAGCCGAAAAGATGATAACTTCCCGTAATATCCAGAAAAGCCTCATCTATGCTCACAGGCTCGATCTCCGGCGTAAAGCTTTCCAGTAAACCCAGGATCTCCTCCGACACAGCCGCGTATTTCCGCATATCCACGGGAAGAAAGATCCCATGAGGGCATTTCCTGTAAGCCGTGGAAACAGGCATAGCCGAATGTATACCGAACTTCCGCGCTTCATAAGAACACGCGGACACGACTCCGCGCCCTTTTCCGCCTTTAGGGTCAGACCCCACAATAACAGGCTTTCCCCTGTACTTAGGGTTATCCCGCTCTTCCACGGAAGCGAAAAAAGCGTCCAT
>JBDRAX010000049.1:0-11159 GCA_043823375.1 Candidatus Omnitrophota bacterium
GAAAAGAACGTTACCTGCTATAACAGATTTATCATGTCCTCCTCTTACCATTATAGTTGTTATGGTTTCATCTACAACATAATCCGAAGTATAAATTGATACCTTATCCTTTTTGAGTTGATCGAAAATCTCGACCGTCTCTTTGTGTTTTATATCCTTTTCCACAAAAAGCGCAACCCAACCGCTTGTATCTATAAAAGCTTTTTTCATAAATTATCCTTTCTTCTTTTTTCCATACAAATAGTGATCGTGATTAATAGAAGCGTCTGTTACCGAAAGATTTATTGCGCCAATTGCTTTATAAAGAGGGTCTTCCTCCCAATCAACACTTCTCTCCTTTGCTTTTAAAAAACGGTCAATAGCTCTTCGGACTAATTCGGACACTGCCAGATGTTCTCTCTCCGCTTCCAGTTTAAGTCTTTTCATTTGTTCTCTTCCAATATAAATTTGTGCTCTGTGTAAAGTACTCATTGTATCACCTCCTTCCTTATATACACTATACAGTATACACTATAGGCTATAGCTTGTCAAGAATAAGAAAAAGTTTTAATTATATATTTTTTATCCATTAACAAAAATATAGTTTATTGTTTTTTTTTTTTATCGTGATATGATTTTTATATTCGCTATACTGCTTATACCAAAAGAAAGGGGACAAATAGTGCGAAAATTAATTTCATTAATTACGGTTTTTTCTGTACTAACTTTTAATGTTTTACCCATTGACGCGGCATATTCGTTTACACACAGGAAGAACAATGTCAATTTAGCTCCGCCGCTCATTTTCTCGCCTCTTGGGAGTGATAATTATCACAAAAAATTTATTGCCCTTGCTACGATAGGTTTACAGAAAGACCTGAGCCTTCTCGATAAAGTGTCCGGGATCGAGGGAAAAGACAGCCTTGAATCAATAGCGGGATCATGGGACAATTATAAAAAACAGCTGAGGTTAAAGGCGCGGACACAGGAGAAGGAAAGAGCGTCGGAATATACGGAAGAAACAGTATTTGCCCCCGCGCGCGTGGAAACTTATTTTGACAGTATAACGCATATTAACGGCTGTATCTTTTCAGTCCCGGTTTCCGTGGAAAAGCCGGATAAGGCCCGGGAAAATTACATACTGCTTTTTTCCACAATACGAGATAATTACGGAGGGTTTCCTTCTGTTATATGCGAGCGCGATCAGTATGAGAGGCTTAAGGATGAGATAAAAAGAAGAAAGGTACTTCCTGAAATGGATAAAAAAGATAAAGAGGATATAGAAAGATACATCGCGCATGAAGGGTACCCGGGGCAAAATAAGGCCATAGACAGATTTCTCGCGCGAAAAATGGGTTCGGGAGAATATTTTGTAAGCGAGGAGGACGGTAAAATCGGTTATTACGGTAAAGCGCGTGGATATTACGGCGCGGCGCTTAAGGAGTTTTTCTTTTCTTCTCTGAATGAGGTTCTTTCAGGGCTGGGGATCGACGGCCTCGACAGGGCGCTTGAGGATCTTTCCGGAAAGCCGCTTGTTTTTGTTGAGGCGGCTGACGCGGATCTTCCGGAACTGACGGTAAAAAAACCGGAAGGAAAAACTGAAACGGTAAAAGTCCGAGCGCATACCGGAAGTAAAGCGGTGTATATAATGCTGGGCCCTGATAATATGGCTCTCCTTAAAGAGTTGGATACAGCTCTCCGCGCCATTGGGGTTACCGCGGAAAGCGTGAGGCGGACGGATAAATATAAATATCTGACAGACGGCCTCGTCCTGCCGGCTATGGCCCATGAAACCGGTGTTTTATGCGCTTTGCCCGGTGAAACGGCCCGCGGTGATGCCGGGTATATCATTGTTAACGACATTGACCGTATGTTCAGTTATATGAAAGCCGGAAGAGACTGGCATGTAGATCTTTTTGTGCCGGGAACGGCCGCGGAAGAGGAGCCTGCCGCGGATTTAATGGAAAAGTTTAATGCCGCCGGCTCTTATGAAGCCTCGGTCCCGTGGGAAAAAGAAATAAAAGAGTTTGTTGACAGGCTCGATACTGATATATACAAGGTGGAGACAAAACTTTTCGATATAGACTGGCAGCTTAATAGCGCTATCGCCGTGAAAGAAATGACAAAAGAGGAAAGGGCGGAGTATCTTGCCGCGCTTACCGCTAAAGAGAGAGGCATGCTGAGAGACCATGGCAATGGATCATATGATGTTTTTTTGTCGGATTTCAGCAGGACGGAAGATGAGAAGGAAAAAGGGCTGAAATCGCATTTGAAGGAAGATCTGCGGGAGAACCTGATACGCGAGTCCGGAGAGCTGAATGAAAAGCTTCTCGCTCTTATAAAAGCCAATTTCGCGAAAGTCGTTGAATATAAGAAACACGGGGTCAAGGATCCTCTTACGGCGAGGAAACTTGAACTGCTTTATTTCAAGTTTATAACCGGCATGGTTGACAGCGACCCGGAAGTCGTTAAAAGAGACAGTGAAGTCGTAAAGGCGTATATGAGTTTTTCGTATTTTGAGGCGCTTGCCGGAAAAGTAAGTTACGCGGAGTTCAGTGAAATAATAAACGGATATAATCTCGGGAAAAAACTGGAAACCAATGAAATAGATAAAATCCTTTCGGCGGCGGATATGGAGGAGATAAAAACCTTAATCGCGCGGCTGGCCCGGGAGAAAGGCAAAGACGGGCTTTCCACCTCGGATCTTCTTAAGGAACTCGATTATGAACAGTTTCGCGCGGTCATGGAAAGGTATGACGTCCTGGGCGCTCTTGATGACACGAAAGTGGATGAGATCTTGATGCTGGAAGATTCAAGGCATATCCGGCGCGCCGTATGGGAGCTTATGGGAGAACGCGGCAAAAAGTGCGTGGGGCGCAGGATACAGCATGTGAAAGCCCAGAATAGCGCCGTAAGCCGCCTGGCTGATGAATACGGTCTCACCCGCGCGGACGGCACGCGGTACACTAATTTTTACCAGGTCACATTTGACAGCCGCGAGTTCGATTACGGGGATTATGAGCGTCTTATGTCCGCGCTCGACAAAGGCACTAAGGACGAAGCGGAAAAGGCCACAAGCGAAGCCTGTAAGGAGATGAACGTTGAAACTTTTGAGCCGTGGGACGCGCTCCATTTGAATAAACAGGTGTTCCTTGAAGCGGACGGATATTTCCCGGCGGATATAGCCATGGAAAAGATGCGCGAAACATTCAGCGGTTTCGGGCTGGATACTTCCAGTATATATTTTGACAGATATCCGGTTGAAGGCAAACTCGCGAAATTTAAATTTCCCCACCCCGGGGTATGTTTTCCCGTGGACAAAGGAGATATACGGTCTCTGTCCACGGCTAATAACGGGAGCTCTTCCATGGCTACTCTGTTCCACGAGACAGGGCACGCCGTGGATTTTTTTTACGGGCCTAAGGATAAAGGCTGGCTTCCTGTTGATAAGAGCCTTATAATTACGGAAGGCATGGCGCGTTTCATGGAAAACGTGGCGCATAAAAATCCGAAATGGATCATGAAAAACCTCGGTATGCCGAAAGAGCTTACCGCGAAATTCCTGAATGCCTCGCGTATCAGAAAGCTTCTTATGTCGAGGGGCGCGCGTGATTACGTCGCGGTGGACTATTTCGACAGGACCATGTATGAGTTAACTGAAAAATATTATAATGCCCCTGAAAAATATATGGAGGAATACGGTGGATATTTTGACGCGGATACGCGCGAGCTAAAGCCTGATGAACAACTGGCGCGGAACACGCCTGAAAAGATACTTACGAAAATGTACTGGGAAAGGTGTAAGGAGAAAAAAGGGTTTCCGTCCGATCCCGCTCAATTTGAGGGCTTGCCGCGCTGGGCGGGCCTTTTTCATTTTCTTAAAACCGCGGCATACCTGCCAATAAGCTACCAGTACGCGCATTTTCTCGACGCTCATAATAAGGCTTTTCTTAAAAGTAAATTCGGAACGAATTTTATCATGGATGACCCGGCCATAGGCGAATGGCTTAAGAAGAATTATTACAGGTACGGACAGCTTATTCCATGGAAGGAAATGGCGCGCGCGGCTCTTGGAGAAGACCTTGACCCCCGGTATTATATCCGGGAAATGACGAAATCAGAGGAGGAGACCGCTCGGGAAGTGGAGATCGCCGCCATGGAACTTGAAACAGAGCGCCTTGTTGAAAAAAACAAAAATATACAGCCCGCGGACCTTGACAGAAATACCGGTACCAGGGATTATGCCGCGGCCGCGGGAGAGATACACGAAGAAAGCGCGTCCGGGGCCGGGGTCGCGGAAGGAGTAAAAGAGATCTTGAGAAAACTCATGGAAGAAGAACTCAATATCTACAATGATGACTGGCACGCCTTGAGCCGCGGTTCATTTACAAGGGATATTAACGGGATAGTAACATCAGACAGGAAAATAGGATCAGAGCTGGATAATTACGCGCTGATCTTTTCAAAAGGAGTGACTTTTGACGGGGGGCTGGGCGTGCTTCTGCCTAAACTTGCCGCTTCAGGCATACCCGTGGGAGTTGTCGCTGAAACAGATGAACAAAAGGCCATGATCAATGAATTGAACAGGATAAAAGGCCTTCCCGCGGGGAAACGGATAATTTGCGCTTCTTCCGCGGCGGATATTGTGGCTATGATGTCCGGGGCGGTACGGCCGAAATTCTATTATTTCAGGACGGACAAGGATAATGATGATGTCGATTTTCTGGATACACTGGGAGTGACCACATGTGACGTTACGGCTCTTGTGGAAAAAATAATAAAGATTCTGGGTAAAGCCCACGGTATCAGCGACGATGCCCTTATGACGCGGATACGTGACGCGGCCAGGACTTTCGCGCGCGCGGCGTAAAATAAGATATGGACATTTAAGCCCGAAATAGTATATATATTATGTATATGTATCTGAGAGATAGAATGTTTAAAAATATACGGATGTAGGGGCGGACCTGCGTGTCCGCCCTGATAACGTAGGCAAAGACGGGCGAAATGTCTATTGATAAAATAAGAGAAAAAATCGTAAAGACCCCGTGTTATGTCGTTGATGAAGGGCTTCTCCGGAAGAATCTCGAAATTCTCCGTAAAGTAAAGGAACGCTCGGGATGCGCTGTTATTCTCGCGCTTAAAGGGTTCGCCATGTTCAGCACGTTTCCCGTTATAAAGGAATATCTGGACGGAACTACAGCGAGCTCTCTTGATGAGGCCAGGCTCGGCTTCGAGGAATTCGGGAAAGAAGTGCATGTCTATGCTCCGGCTTACAGGGATGATGACTTCCCTGATATAGTCGGATATTCGGACCATATCAGTTTTAATTCTTTTTCGCAATGGGAGCGGTTTAAGCCTTATATCAGGAATTGTAATAAACCGGTCCGCTGCGGCCTCAGGATAAATCCCGAGCATTCTGAAGTGAAGGTGGCCTTATATGATCCCTGCGCGCCGGGTTCAAGGCTCGGTGTACGCGCGGAGGATTTTGAAGGACGCTGTCTTGACGGTATAACCGGGCTTCATTTTCACACGCTTTGCGAGCTGAACTCTGATTCTCTTGAACGTACGCTCGATGCTGTTGAACAAAAGTTCGGGTATATTCTGAAATCAATGGAGTGGGTAAATTTCGGCGGGGGGCACCACATTACGCGCGCCGATTATGATGTGGACGGATTATGCCGTCTTATCGATGACTTTACGCGGAAGTATAAGGTGAAAGTATATCTCGAACCCGGAGAAGCGGTCGCTCTGAATACGGGCTTTCTTGTCGCGTCCGTTCTTGACATTGTCCATAATGGCGTGGAGAACGCCATACTTGACACTTCGGCGGCCGCTCATATGCCGGATGTCCTGGAAATGCCGTACCGCCCGAATATAGAGGGCGCGGGAAACCCGGGAGAATTCCTTTATACTTACAGGCTCGGGGGGCTGACATGCCTCGCGGGAGATGTTATAGGCGATTATTCTTTTCCCCGGCCTTTGACCCCGGGAGACAGGCTTGTATTCATGGATATGGCGCATTATACAATGGTTAAAAATAATACTTTTAACGGTTTACGGCTTCCTTCCATAGCCGTGTATTCGCCGGAGACTGAGAGAGTCAATGTCGTGCGTGATTTCGGATACGAGGATTATAAAGGGCGGCTTTCATGAAATTCCTTCGGGAGCGCCGTTGGAAAGAAGGGGTATAAGCCATGAAGAAATATGTTATTGGCGTTGATATAGGCGGAACAAAAATAGCCGCGGGCGTAGTGAGCGCTAAATCCGGAAAACTGAAACATAAAGTAGTTTTACCCACCCTCGCTTCAAAAGGGAGAGACGCCTCTATCGCTCAGGTGTTCCGTTCAATTAAAGAAGTCCTGGATATCTCGTCCGTTACGATTGAGGATATCGAGGGCATAGGGTTATGCGCGCCGGGGCCGCTTGATCCTGTCGCCGGAATAGTGCACAATCCGCCGAATCTGCCGGGATGGAAAGAAGTTCCTCTCTCGGCAATGGCCGAGAAAGAGTTCAAAGTAAAGGCCCGGCTTGAAAACGACGCTAACGCGGCGGGTATGGCTGAAGTAAAATGGGGCGCGGCAAAAGGCTATAAAAACGTTTTTTATGTGACAGTCAGCACAGGCATAGGCACGGCCATTATAATAGACGGTAAGATATACCACGGTAAGAACGGCATGGCAGGCGAAGGCGGGCACATGACCATAAATTACGACGGTAAAGATGAAGTGTGCGGATGTGGAAATACGGGCTGTATCGAAGCCCTGGCTTCAGGCACAAATACTGAGAAGGCGCTTATAAAAAAGATCAAAGAAAACCCTGAACTCACCACAAGCCTTCTTGATATGGCGGACGGGAGGCCCGAAAAAATAACCATGGTGACTATCGGCGAGGCGGCGCGTGAAGGAGATGAACTCGCTCTTGAGACTATAAAAAATCAGGGCAGGCTCATCGGTATATGGCTCGGCAGTATGATAAGCCTGCTTGACCCTGAAATAATAGTCATAGGAGGCGGGGTATCCATGCTGGGAGACATTTTATTCAGTGAGATACGCGCGAACATAGCTACGCACAGTATAAATATATTCGCGGACAAGACACCGGTAGTACCGGCTGAACTCAAGACGAACGTGGGTATATTGGGAGCCGCGTCAATATTGATGGTTTGATATGGGATCAGGGGTATGATAATAGAATACTCGTTTCCCGCGGTGAGATACGAATGAGAAAAATTAACATCCTCTTTTTATTATGTTTTTCCTGTTTTTTGTTTTCCGCGTTTTTTTCCGCGGCGGAAAATGAGAAAGAACTTTTCATGTCCACCGCGGAGAGGGACATGTTCGCGGACGATATTTCATATGTAATAGAAAAGGCGTGGAAAAAATGGCAGGATTCCGTGGTGATAGGCGGCATAGATGTGCAGGGGTCCCGCGGGATATTACGGCCCGGGAGCATATCGGAACCTGTTTTGACGGCGGCGGCTATTATGTCGCATCTTGATCGGAAAGATAAATCCCAGAGCTATATAAAATGCGTGAAAGCCGCGGCTGATGCCGTGGAAAACGGCATGAGGCTGTGGCAGAGAGGGTATACGCATGACAATATACCGTTCCCCCAGGGCGCTTCATGCTCTTATACCCTGCCGCCGTGTAACAATGTTCCCGTAAGCGTGAGTTCCGGGGAATCCTCCGGAGATAAAGCTATGACTGAAGAAAATCTCTACAACTATATGATATATCGCGCGCCCGTTGATAATAAAAATATTCTCCTGGCTTTCCGGTGCGCGTCAAAAGCCATAGCCGAATGTTTCAAAAAATGGGAGGCCTCCTGCTCCATTGTCGGCATACTGGCCTCCGGAGGTATAGCCCCGTCTCCCGCGCCCATGGGGAACGGCCCGGGCGCTGTTAAAGGCGCGAAGGGTAACGGCGGCAAACTGATAGGCGCGTATTTCAGCGGCGGCGCCATGCGCGACAGAATGAAAGAATATCTCACGCGGAAAACAGAACCCCGCGAGTTTTGATACCTGTCCTTCCCGTCCCAGTGACAAAAATCCCCTGCGCGACACGGGCGAATAGCAGGGACGGTTCCGGAAATGAGCGTAGACGTGTCCCGGATTCTGATCGTAGACCTGTCCCTTGTGAGGCTATTTAACAAATTTTCCATACTATGACAATCTGGCGGTAATAGGAATGCGGGTGGTTCCGGGAGTGGTTTGAAACGTTTGTTCGCGTAAGGCAGGGCGTACCGGTTCAGAAAAGAGGATGTGGGAATAACGGTTATGTTTGCTGTTCTGTGTATGTGGGAGAGAAAAGGTACCGGCAATTCTCCTATAACCGGTACGTTGTTAAGTGACGGTTATTGGGTAAATAAGATTGGCTTTTCTCGACGACGGGTTGGAATAGACCTCGTACGGAGGACTAAGATCCCTTATCTATTGCTCTAATGTTCTATTTTCTATTCTCTACCATTTTTGCAAAGCAAAAATGGTTTTCGCCCTACGCCTGGCTCAAAATTTCGCGGTGCAGGGAGTAATATTTTTCCGCTTCCGCGGCGTATTCGCCGCTTACTGCCGGCGGGATGAATATGTATGTGTTACGCCCTTTTTCCGATTGTGTTAATGTGCCGGGAATGTCTTCCGCGTGGCTTGTCATGCGGCTTCCGGATAGTAAGAGCGCCGTAAGTTTTTCATATATGCACGCGTTTACAGGGCCATCGAGTTCAAAGAGGATCGAAGAACCATCATCATTCACGGACGCGCCTATTTCGTCAAGGCTTGCTATGTGGACTTCGCCTTCAGCCCCGAGTTGCTTTATTAAGGCCTCGCACGTTCCGCTTATGGTTTTTGCTTGGCCGGTATTTCCTGTAAGCACGTTCTGTTCGTTAAATTCATGATCCAGTCCCATATTTTCAAGGTATTCGCTCAGATTCTTTTCGGTTATTCCCGTGCCTCTGAGGTCCAGTATATCACTTATCGGGTCTGTCTCCCGCGTAACGTTCATCACTTTTCTCCTGAGTTCTATCCGCGGAACGGGAGACAGGCCTTTACCCGCGACTTCAGCGCTCCACACGATATACTTGATATTTTTTTCTTTATCTTTCGCGCCCATGGGGGATATACCGGTCTTGTACGCCGCTTTTATACTCGGGTCATACATGAGTGTTTTCATTTCCGCGTAATTTCTTATGTCAATGGCGTAAACGCCCGGCTGGGATTTAGCCATAACACGGAGCATGCCCCTGATCCTTTCAACTGACGAGGCCCGCGCCGCGGTTTTATCAAGGCCGGCTATACCAGGGTTCTCTTTACTGAATTTATCGATACGCGCTTTTTCTATGAACTCCCGTAAGAACTTTTCTCTTTCAGCTTCTGGCGTCTCCGGATCCAGCATAGCCGCGTACCCGGTTTTCATGTTTTTAGACAACTTTAACAACTCTTTAACAGCTTCCTCCCCGGACGCGGTTGTTAAAGGCATAACTATTATGTTTTTTTCAATAGCGTGTATTTTTTTCTCTATCATCTTAAATTCCACACTGTTTTTGAATAATGAACGCGGAACAGCGATAATGATATGATTTTTTTTTCTTGAAAGCTTCAGGAGGTAAATCCCGGCTATCAGCGTTATTATCATGAATAATACCCGACTCACCACGCCTGCTTTATTTAAATCGCTTACCGCGTCAAATATTTTCATCAATCGTATATTTAACAAGGCACGGTTAAAAAATGCCTTTGCATCTTCCGGATTCAGCTTGATGGCTTTAGTATAATCCTGTATCGCCATATCGTATTGGCCTGAATAGTAATAACTATTCCCGCGGCTAAAAAATGTCGTTGCATTTTCCGGATTCAGCTCAATGGCTTTTGTATAAGCATTTATCGCCTTATCGTATTGACCTATGGCAGAGTAATCATCCCCTATCCATAAATATACCTCTGCCTTAAGGGTTTCTGCGCCGCCAAATTGAAAAGGTTCGAAATCTTTAAAAACCATATTTATCGGATATTTATCGTTTTTAAAATAATTATATGCTCGAGATCTTTTACTTACATATTCATCCAATATAAATTCTTGCGACACATAAACATCTATTGTAGCCGCGCAATCCACTAAAGAAATCTTATTGTCTGATAGAGACGCGCTATTGCAGACATGCGGCGTACCCTCCCAAGTAATCACGCCCACCTTAAAACCAATATATGCACCTGTCACATAAAAGATCTGCGAAAAGCCGACACAATTTGCCGTTTTTGTGTCAATAATTGATGATAAGTTCCATACTGCGGCCTTGTAAGAAATATGCCTTTTAACCAGACTACCCATACTCCGTAAAATCTCTTGTTCCTTTTTAACTAACACATCCAGAGTCATCATTGTATTGCTGTATTCGTCCCTGGCTTTTGATAAGGTTTTTTTAAATTCCACGATAGCTATACGTCCGGCTTTATCTTTCCAGCTTAATATTTCTTTTGCAAACTTCGCGCAGACATCTTCTTCATAATCAAAATACTTTAAAAGCAGTATAAAGTCTCCGGCATCTTGTTTGTAATTTAAAAGTTCCGGATATTTTTTTATTATGTCTTCCGTCGTGAGCTGATGGATTTCTTGTTTTGCCCGGGGATCAAAACTTTCAGGGGAGTGATATATACCTGAAAATGCCGTTATAACCAGAACTAAAACAAACGCTGCCTCAAGCCACAGCCTTTTCGCTAACCCCCGCGCTTTTGTTTCTTCGGAAATAACCGAGTAGTTCCACAACGCGTGCACCATGACAGCTGAGAACAGTCCTATTCCCGCGCCCGCGATTCGCGAAAGGCCCGGCGCGTATAATCCGCCGGAGAGAATGAAGACGGCGTTAAACACAATTCCGCTTACGAAATGCCGCGCGGAGCGTATTTCATTATGCGAACGGTAGAACGCGTATGAATTCGCTATAATAAGAGGTATTACAAGATATACCGGAATAGATAAACCTGAAAGAAAGGCGAGCGCCGTTACAAATCGTGAACCCATAAACCCCCGCACAAAATCACTGGCCCTCGCCTTAAACCGTATCTTAGACGCCCTCATCGCGTAAAGCACGGGAGCGAGTATTCCCGACTCCTCGATCACCGCGCCGAACAGGCGAGGTAGATGATATGCTTCAAGAATCGCGCGGGTCAGCGGGGTGAGGGAGGATTT
>JBDRAX010000050.1:0-16054 GCA_043823375.1 Candidatus Omnitrophota bacterium
ATGGTAGTAGGGTTTGTAAATGCCGGACTTCTTGTTCTGAAACAGGCTATCAGTGTGGTAATAGGGGCGAATATAGGCACAACATGCACGGCATGGCTTGTATCTTCAATGTCGGTTTTCAAAATAACACAGTACGCCCTCCCTATCGTGGGTATAGGTTTCGCCTTTATGAAAATAGGAAAGACCCGAAAAATGCGGTTTTTCGGCGAGGTGCTTCTTGGGTTCGGTATCCTGTTCCTGGGGCTTGAGTTCATGAAAGACGCGGTGATCCCGCTTAAGCAGAGCCAGCAGGTAAAGAACATCTTCATCATGTTTAGCGATAAGCCTGTCCTTGGTGTACTCGTGGGTATTTTTTTTACCGTTATACTCCAAAGTTCGAGCGCTACGATAGCTATTGTCCAGGTGCTCGCTTTTAACGGCCTGATAAGTTTTCCCGCCGCGATACCTATTGTTCTCGGAGATAATATCGGCACGACAATAACCGCGCAGCTTGCTTCAGTCGGCACGAATTTAACGGCGCGCCGCGCGGCGATGTCTCATACATTGTTTAACATGATAGGCGTCAGCTATATGCTTGTATTGATTTACAGCGGTATGCTTGGGCGGATACTGGACTGGGCGATCCCGTCGGCAAGGATAACCGCGGCTAATATAATGGTTTTTATAGCTATTTTTCACAGCTCTTTCAATATATTTAACGCGATGATCTTTCTGCCTCTTATAAGCTGGCTTGAAAAAATGAGCATTTGGCTGGTCCCAAAAAGAAAAGGGATGGTTGAGGTCGGGACGAAATACCTGGAAAAACATCTTTTGGAGACTCCTTCAATAGCCCTGGAGCAGGCAAGGAAGGAAGTTGACCGTATGCTTGATATAGCTCTCAGGGCTGTAGGTTTTTCGGTGAAAAGTTTCTTTGAAAATGACATCAGGATATTTAAATCCATAGCGACAATGGAACAGGCGGTCGATACTCTCCAGTCGGAAATAACGCAGTATCTTGTAGAACTTTCGCAAAAGGAGCTTGAACCTGAACAGTTTGAGGAGCTGCCGGTCCTTATACACAGTGTTAATGACATTGAAAGGATAGGGGACCATTCGGAAAACATAAAAGAGCTTGTGGAACAGAAGGTGGAAGACAAAATGCCTTTTACCGATGACGCGATATCTGAACTTAAAGAGATGTGGGATGAACTGAACAAGATGGGCGGAGAGGTCAGAGACGCTTTACAGAGAAATGAATATGACCTCGCGAGGCAGGCTCTTAAACGGGAAAACAGAATAAACCAGTTTCAGGTAGCGCTGAAGAAAGCCCATGTCAGACGTTTGAATGAAGGTAAGTGTACAATTAAATCCGGTATACTTTTTATAGATTTTGTGGATAATCTGGAAAAAATAGGAGACCATCTCGCGAATATAGCCCAGGCAGTAAGCGGCGGCATGAGGTGGGGCGGCGTAAAAAAAGGGAAAACATCCGTGTCTTCAGAGCATGACGCGGTCCTTACACAATAACCGCCGGCCCGGGGCAGTTTTAACTATCTTTATTTAAAATAATCTTTCGAAACAATATTATATCCGCGTCAGGCCCTGAGGGGTTTCGCCTTACTGTATCAGTTCCAGACAAAAGCTCTGTTTTTTTCGCGTGACCTTGCCAAAAACATATTCACAGGGTAGTCTTGTTGTAGGTAAAAGCTGTTTTCATAAGTCTATTCACTGAAACTGAAAAAGCCGCGGAACGCGTGTGTTCTGAGGTTTTATCGGTTGTATCGCGGGTCAGTTCCTTGACCAGGGGCTTAGGATGTGCCGTGATATCTTAAAAAAATAACGGTTGAACGCAGGGATAATGCAGTTATTACGTAAAATATTATTCTATGTTTTTGTTTCTATTTATATTGTTTTCTGCCCGATGCTTCTTTTATATGCCTTTGGGTATATTTTAAATCCGGCGGCAAAAGGAGGCGTTGTAGAGACGGGCCTCATTTATGTTTCAACCGCTCCTCCCGGGGCCGCTGTTTATCTCAAAAACAGCAGATTCAAAGAAAAAACACCCGCGGTCGTAAGAGATCTTCTCCCCGGGAAATATCCGATGAGGATCGTACTCGACGGGTATGAAGCCTGGAGCGATGATGTCCCTGTGGAGGTAAAAAAAGCCACGGTTTTAGACGATGTGCTGCTTATCCCGGAGAAGCGGCTTGTCCAGCGCCTTGTAGCCGGGTCCTTTCTCGATCTACTGCCTGTCGCGGAATCAGGATTCTTTTTTACAGCAGGCGGTAACGGTTCCATGGCGGATATGTTTATTTGTGATTATGAGGGCGAAAAGGTCCATAACATAGTGCGGGATGATTCGCGGTTCAGGGAGGATAAGCTTTTGTCGTATTTTAAGTCGGAAGGGAGTTCTTCCGTAGTTTTCATCGTCCGCTCTACCCGGGGGAAGAAGATCCTGTGGGCGGATCTCGGCGAGGGGAAACATAGCGTAAAGGAGATCACCAGCCTTTTTTCCGCTCCTCCCGGGGGAATTAAATGGCTTTCTTCTCAGCCGGAAGTATTGTTCTCTCTCCAGAACGGTTTTCTAAACAAGATCGACGCCGGGAACAACGCGGTATATCCGGAATTTATTAAAAATGTTAAGGGGTACGGGCTGTTTGACGGCCGGGTTTATGTTTTGTCGGAGGACAATATTGTAAGCAAAACCGGGTTTGACGGCGCCGGCGCGGAAAATATTCTTGATGATCCGGCTTTAGGGGACTCGATTTTCGGAAAAGGCGGAACATTCGATATAAGGGTCGTCTCGGAGGACCTTATGTTTTTTACGGGGGAAAACGGTGAACTTTTATCGAACAGGCTTCCCTACAAATTCCTGGAAAGGGGCGTAAGAGGCGTAGAACCTGACTCGAGCGGCGGGTTAATACTGGTATGGCTCAGGGATAAAATAGGAATACTGGACGTTGGGGCGGAAACAACAGGTGATGTGGCGTTTGAAAAAGGCCCGGAGATAAGATGGATCTATTCCGGGGGAAGAAATATCGAGCAGTGTTTCTGGGTATATGAAGATTCTCATGTTCTCTTCCGGGACGGAAGTAAAGTATATCTTATGGCGGTACGGCCATATGGGGCCGTGAAGATAGACGAGGTCGTTACGGTTAAGGGCAGAAGTTCCGTATACTATTCGGAGACGACAGGTAAATTATATTTTCTTGAAAGATCAGGGGGAGAGCTTCAGTCTGTTGACATAGTTCCTGTAAAAACAGTTATCAAGTCCCCGTTCCCTGAAATAGCGCCGGGTAATAAATAGTATTTTTGGGTAACAACAAAAGGAAGTAACGGATAAAATGGATTTTATATTTTCCGGCAATAACCTGACAGGTAAAGAAAGAGTTTTACAGCGCGCTTTTGAAATTCTGCCCGGGCTGACAAGCTGGACGATAATTACCGGTATGGCCGTTCTTTCTTTTTTGTGCCCCTTTACGGCGGCGGTAATTATAATAGCGTTTTATTTTTACTGGATCCTGCGCCTGTCATATCTGACGTTTTTTCTGATCCTGTCATATTTCAGGCTTTCATCTGAAAGAGATACTGACTGGATGAAGCGGCTGCGGGGGCTTGATAATATCGACGCGTATCTGGAAAAGCTTAATGGGAAGCCGCTACCAGCTGAATTTAAAAAGAAGATCTCTTTCCTGGCCCATCGCGGGGAAGTGAAAAAACTGAAATTGTCAGGAGCGGTAAAACCATTGCTGAGCGAAGTGTTTCATCTGGCCGTTATCCCGGTCGCGAAAGAGACGAAAGATGTAGTGGAACCCGGGGTGCGGAGCCTTATTGAAGGGACTTTCCCTCCGAGGCAGATAATAGTGATACTCGCCCTTGAAGAAAGGGCGGCAAAAGAAGTGAAAGAGGGCGCGGAAAAGCTCAAAGAGGAATATAAAGGGCATTTTTTCGATATGCGAGTTATCGTCCATCCGGACGGGAGGCCGGGAGAAGCGAGGGCTAAAGGCGCGAATACCTCGTTCGCCGCGGTAAAAGCCGCGGAGTACCTGAAAGCCGGAGGAATACCGTTCGAGAACGTGGTGTGTTCATGCTTTGATTCGGACACGGTTGTTGACAGGGATTATTTTTCAGCGCTTACCTATTATTTCCTGACATGCCCCGAAAGGGACAGAGCAAGTTTTCAGCCGGTCCCGGTGTATAACAATAATATATGGGACGCGCCCGCTATTACAAGGGTCCTTGAGACGGGGTCTTCGTTCTTTCAGCTTATCGAGGCCACGAACCCTGAGACTCTGGTTACGTTTTCGAGCCACAGTATGAGCTTTAAAGCCCTGACGGATGTCGGGTACTGGCCCGTGGACATGATATCTGATGATTCCGCTATCTACTGGAAGTCGTTCATGCATTTTAACGGTAATTATAAAGTCGTGCCGATGTATACGACTCTTTCCATGGACGCGGTTGTGGCGGGCACATGGTGGCAGACAGTAATAAACGTGTATAGACAGAAAAGAAGATGGGCCTGGGGGGTTGAAAACTTTCCGATAGTGATGAGAGCGTTCCTGAAAAACCGCGGGATACCGTTTCATGTTAAATTGAAATCCGGGTTTAAACTTTTTGAAGGGCACATATCCTGGACAACATGGGCTTTTCTTCTGACCATTATCGGGTGGCTTCCGGCCATATTCGCGGGGAAAGAATTTTCGCATTCGGTTTTTTATTACAGCGCTCCGAGGATCTCTGGGACAATTTTCCGCTTGGCCACGTTCTCTCTTTTAACAAGTATCATAATAAGCCTTATGCTCCTTCCCGCTAAAAAAGAAAAACATCCTGTCCTTAAAAGGCTGGGGTTCGCGTTTCAGTGGCTGCTTGTTCCCGTAACAATGCTTTTTTTAAGCGCGCTGCCCGCTTTAGACGCTCAGACCCGGCTTATGTTCGGTAAGTATATGACTTTCCGGGTAACTGACAAGGGAAGAAAGGGAAAGCATGAGAAGTAAAAGCTCCCGCGGCGCGGTATTTTTCCGGGGAGTGGAAGAGTGGATCTTCAGGAAAAATAAGTTTAATGATCCGTCATGGATGGAGATGTTCGAGCGCGGGAAAAAACGGGCAGGGAAACCCCGTACCGCTATCGCGATAAACCCGGAGCAAGGGGTATAACTTTTCAGGAAAGGAAAATATGGGCATGAAAGAGGCGGTAAAAAGTATTAAGGACGCTGAAAGCATAGCCGTAGCGGGCCATATAAACCCTGACGGGGATTCGATCGGATCACTTCTGGCGCTGGGGCTCGGCCTCAAAAAAAAAGGGAAGCGGGTTTACTTCGTAAGCCACGACGGTGTCCCGAAAAAATACAGGCAGCTTCCGGGCGCTGACGCGATAATAAGAAAAACGCCGAAAACAGTAGACCTTGTCATCACGGTCGACTGCAGTACGAAAGGGATGCTCGGCAAGGCCAATAACATAGTAAGCCGCGGAAGAGAAACCCTTGAGATCGACCATCATGAAATACGTGAGCCTTTCGGCACTAAACAGTGGATCGATGTTAACGCGCCGGCTGTGGGAGAAATGGTCTACGCTCTTCTTAAAAAGCTTAAAATCGAGATAACCCGGGATATCGCTCAGAACATTTTAACGTCTCTTATCGTTGAGACCAATTCTTTCCGGCTGCCTAATGTGCGGCCGTTTACTTTCAAGGTATGCGCGGAAATGGTTAAGACCGGGATAGATTTTTACAGGCTTGTTGATATGGTTTTCTGGTCGCATTCCAGGGAAGTAGCGGTTTTATCGGGTATCTGCATGGCCCGCTGCTGTTTTTTGAACGGAGGCCGGCTTGCCTGGTCCATTGTCCGAAGGGAAGACTTTAAAAAAGTCAAAGGGAAGGATGAAGATGTTGACGCTTTACCGGATGAAATAAGGGCGATAGAAGGAGTTGATATCGTCATCTTTTTCAGGGAAAAGTCTCAGGGCAGGCTGAGGGTCAGCTTGAGGTCCAAAGGTAACATTAATATAGCCCGCCTTGCCGGAATTTACGGCGGAGGCGGGCACGCGGACGTGGCCGGATGCATTATCCCGAATACGCGTAAAGCGGTAAAAGAGATGATCTCAAGAGCGCAAAAACTCTTGTAAAGAAAGGGCGGAACGGATATGAAGGTTTTAATTACGGGCGGTGCCGGTTTTATCGGGTGCAATATAGCCGAGTATTATTTAAACAGGGGAGATGAGGTTATTGTCCTGGATGATCTATCCCGTCCCGGCGCGGAAACCAATCTCGCGTGGCTGAGGAGCCTGGGAAAAATCGATTTTATAAAACAGGATATACGTGAAATTAAAGGTCTAAAACGGAACATTGAAAAACGCGGGAGTATAGACCTCATCTGCCATATGGCGGCGCAGGTCGCGGTTACCACATCCGTAACCGACCCGGAGACGGATTTCCATACGAACGCCCTTGGCACTTTTAATGTGCTTGAATCTGTCAGGCAGGCCGGGATCGACCCGGTTATAATATACGCGTCGACGAATAAAGTGTACGGGGAAATGACGGATCTAAATGTGATCGAAAAAGACGGCAGGTATCAGTATGAAGATATGGCGCAAGGGATATCGGAAAAGCGGCCGCTTGATTTTCATTCTCCGTACGGCTGTTCTAAAGGCTCCGCGGACCAGTATGTAATAGATTATTCGAGGATATACGGCGTAAGAACGGTCTGTATGCGGCAGTCATGCGTATACGGTAAAAGGCAGTTCGGGATAGAAGACCAGGGTTGGGTCGCGTGGTTCATTATCGCCGCTGTACTCGGCAGGCCGATTACGATATATGGCGACGGCAAGCAGGTAAGGGATATTTTGTACGTGGAGGATCTGGTCAGGCTGTACCACGCGGCATATGAGAATATCGGCACGGTCAAGGGTATGGCTTTTAACGTGGGAGGCGGGACTCAAAACCAGTTGTCTCTTCTGGAATTGATAGGTATTTTGCGCCGTAAATCGGGAGAAGAACTGAAAATATCATTTGCCGGCTGGCGGCCAGGTGATCAGAAAATATTTGTAAGCGATATCGGCAGGGCGAAAAAAATACTTAACTGGGTTCCTGAGACAGACAGCGCGAGGGGTATTGATCTGTTATGGGAATGGGTCGTGTGTAACAAGGATCTGTTCGAAAACTTTTGAGAAGTACCTTTTTAAGCGGCGCCGGCATAGTCTGCTTTTTAAAACTTTACAAATTTCAGGAGAATTTTTCTTTCTTGTTTTTATATGATATACTTTTTCCATGAATGAACGAAGGAAATGGAAACGCTATAATATAGCATACCCCGCTGAATCCGCTGAGGATAAAAAGGAACTCATATTAACGGATGTCAGTAAGGGAGGTATTTCTTTTAATGTTGACAGGAAGGTGGATGAAAACGAAAAAATAACGCTTAAGCTGTTTCTCAAGAAAAAAATGTACAGCATTAAAGCGTTTGTCGTCCACGCGAAAAAACTTAAAAACGATATATACAAGATAGGAGCGACTTTTCTGGAAGTTCCGAAAGACTTTCCTGAGGAACTGGAGCGGGAAGTTGAGGAGATCACGCAGTTTCACAGAGAATGTAATTTGTATAAAAACAGAGACCTTTCCTTTGAAAGAGCTTCGATCGAATATCTGAGGGACACTCCGGCGTCAAAAATGAGTGAAGAATACGCATCTCCCGCTGAAAAATAACACGGCTCCCCGCCAAAAGGACAAATCCAGTCAAATATTTGAAATCATTCCGTTTATAATGTATTTTTTATGGAAGCATGAAGGATCTGCTCTGTATAAAGGGGCAGAGGAAAGATCTCTGAAAGGAGTAACTCATGGGAGCGTCTCAAACCGGGACAGTGGGGCAATATCTGGCCGCGCGTTTATATCAGGCCGGCTTAAAGCATATCTTCGGCGTACCTGGAGATTATGTGCTGAGTTTTTTTGATTGCCTTGAAGAAAGCGGTATGCGTGTTATCTGCACATGTAATGAACTTAACGCGGGATACGCGGCGGACGCGTACGCGAGGGAAAACGGGGCCGGAGGGGTATGCGTCACTTATGGCGTGGGGGGGTTCAGCCTGTTCAACGCCGTAGTCGGGTCGCACGCGGAAAGGCTTCCTGTTATTGTGGTAAGCGGCGGGCCTAAATTATCGGAAAGGTCCGACCACCATCTCTTGCACCACACGATCGGGGATATGAATCTGCAATACCGGATATATCAGGAGATAACCATAGCATCCGTTATCCTGACGAATCCGCAGCAGGCTCCGCGCCAGATAGATGAGACAATTACAGCGTGCCTGAGGTATAAACGGCCCGTGTATATCGAGATCCCGACGGACCTTGTGAATAAACCCTGCCGCAAAGCCGGCCCTTTTGAAATCGACACGACCATATACAGCGACAGGCCCGCGCTTGGGGAAGCGGTGGAAGAAGCCGCGGATATCCTGCGGAAAGCTGAAGATCCGGTTATACTTGCCGGTGTGGAAGCGCACAGGCTGGGAGCAAGGCGCGAATTACAGGAGCTGGTTGACAAAAGCGGGTATCCGTTTGTGGTCACTCTGCTGGGCAAATCCGTGATACCCGAACAGCACCCGCAGTTCGCCGGTATATACGGCGGAGCGGCGAGCCGGAAATCAGCGTGGGATCTGGCCCATGGAGCGGATGTTATCCTTAGCCTGGGCGCTTTAATGACAGACATACAGATCGGGAAAGACAGGACTCTTCTTGAACTTTCCAGAATGATCTCCGCTAATTCCGATAATGTCCGCATAAAGCACCATGTTTACAACCATGTGAGCTTAAAAGATTTTATAATAGCCCTTAAGGACGCGCTTCCCGCCGGAACAGCGGATCCGGCGAAATTCAGGCACCCGTCCGAAGATATGAAAACGGAATTTATCCCTGAAGCGGGGAAAAAGATCACGGCCCGCCGGTTTTATCAGCGGATAAACCGTTTTATAGACAAAAACACTACGATAATAGCCGATACAGGGGACGCTTTGTTCAGCGCCGCGAACCTTTTTCTGCCTGAAGGATGTATGTTCATAGATCAGGCGTTTTATCTCTCCATAGGATATTCCGTGCCGGCCGCGCTTGGGGCTAAGCTCGCTTCACCGGGACGAAGGCCCGTAGTTTTTGTCGGGGACGGAGCTTTTCAGATGACGGCGCAGGAACTGTCGACGATCATACGGCACAGGCTGAACCCGGTATTCTTTCTCCTTAATAATCAGGGATACACGGTTGAACGGGTGATCCACGACGGGCCGTATAATGATATCTTCACATGGAAATACCACAAATTCCCGGAACTTTTCGACAGCGGATGGGGATTTGAAGTACGGACCGAAGATGATCTGGAGAAAGCTCTGGAAAAAGCTGAGAAAAATAACGGTGAAACCGCGTTTATCGAGGTGCATCTGGATAAATGGGATTGTTCTGAGAATCTGAAGAAACTCGCCAGGGACATAAAATAGTTTTTACATTAGAGATGAAGGGAGCGGATAAGTGAAAATAAAATTTTTAAAGAGCATGATAAGCCTCTGCGGCGCCGCCATACTGCTTTCCCGCGCGGCTTTTTGCGCGGATGATCCGGCGGCTTTGTATAAAAACGTGGATGAGGATTTCCGTGGGACAAAAATAAGCTGTCACGCGGGGTTTCTCGCGAAAGAAACTCCGGAAAGTATAATAGTCGAGGTCTCCGCTATTACTACGGGTACCGGGTCCGCTTTCAGGCAATGGACAGTGTCCGGGATAAAACTTAATCTGGGCGGAGAAAGAATAAGGCCGGATAAAAGTGATAATTTTTATGTTACAAAAGAATCCTTTATGCGCGCTCCCGCGGCTATCTTGTTCGCGGTTTTCGGCGCTCTTTCTGATACTTCCGCTAAAGGGGCGGCGGGAGTTATCGAGAAAACAGGCCTGGCCGTGGGTATGGGGCTTCTGGTTTCCCAGGCAAAAGGGGACATAACGGGCCTGAAATGTGTTTTTAGTTTAAAGAATACCATTGAAACAAAAGAGAGCCTTCAAAACGGTATGATCGAAATAGCTGTCGAAAACGACTGGATGAACTTGTCCGGTAAAGTGAAGATCCCGGTTAGCTCTTTTGAAAAAACAGGTATAGCCGGGCAAAACCAAATTTAATTGACTTACCCTGGTTATTGTGATAATTTAATGGGCGCGTAGTCTTAGAAAGATTTTTCTGGTGCCGCGGTAGCTCAGCCGGTAGAGCAGAGGACTGAAAATCCTTGTGTCGGCGGTTCAATTCCGTCCCGCGGCACCATTTTTTTAGGGCTATTTTCAGCGGTAGATTAGAGAAAGCCCGGGAAAAAAGCCGCGTGCCGGGCCATCCCCGAGAAGTGGAGAGAAGAAGTGTCGCGGGTGGCTGTCTCAGGTGATCGTTCAGGGAATATAAATATCCTCCAACAAACGGTAATATCTAAATCCAGCAATATAAAACTTTGTAAGATTGTAGTTTGAGATATCACGCGCTCGCCCGCTCCATGCGAATTTATGCCGGATAAACAGGGACAGTCCACTATTGGGCGTGCTATGCGGGCACGCTTGGGACAGTCCCTATCCTTCAGATGTGTTTAAACAATATAAAACCAGATAACAGGATCGAGAAAAATGAAATATAACATAAACAGCTTAATAGGGCGAAATGTTAACAAAGTAATATTTTTGTGATATTTTTTTGCGGCGCGGGGGCGAAGGATCATTCGCTCTTAACTTGAAATGAGAACTGTCCCGGAAGCGCGGTGGAAGTGAAATAAGGGTGGAAAAGGGTGCGGGCTTGGGGTAGAATCAGGGGGATCGGGAGGGAAGTTGTGGAGAAGAGGGATATAGGCAAGTTGCTGGCGGTCGGGGTGGTGTCTGGTTTTTTCAGCGCGGCGCTGGGGATAGGCGGCGGGGTGATAATGGTGCCGGCGCTTCTTTTTTATCTGAAATATGATATTAAAGAGGCGGTGGGCGTTTCTCTGGCGTCTATAGTTCCCGGGGCGTTTGTGGGAGTCCTGACTTATTTTTTCATGCACAGTCTTAATGTTGATCTCAGGAATGTTTTTTTTATAGTGTGCGGATCTGTTGCCGGGGCGCGGGCCGGGGTGTGGCTCGCGGGCAGGGTTAATGCCGTGGTTCTGCGCCGGATGTTCGCGTTTATTCTTTTTTTTACGGGGCTTAAGCTCGCGGGAGTGATCGATCTGCCTGCCGGAACGGTTACTGACGCCGGTCTGCCGCTTTTTCTGGTTTTGCTGGGAGGAGCGGCAGGGCTTTCTTCGGGGCTGTTCGGAATAGGCGGCGGAGTGATAATGGTCCCGGTTTTAAACCTGTTTTTCGGGTTGTCGATGCATGAGGCTATAGGTACGTCGCTGGCGGTAATAGTGCCTACGAGTTTAGCGGGGGCATGGTTCCATAAAAGGGCGGGTAATATGAAACTTGACGCGGTAATGTTTATACTGCCAGCGGTTTTAGCGGGCGCTGTTTCAGGGGCTCTTGTGTCTGATAAAATGCCGGATGCTGTTTTAAAGTTTATTTTCGGGGTTCTTCTGATCCTGTGCGCGGTAAAGCTTTTCCGCGGCAGGGAAGATATTGAAAGCCGTATTTAGCGGCGCTTCTTTTTGCCCATCGCGGGAAAACTTTTTTCGGAGAGAGGCGGATAAAAAATATGCGGAAAATTTTTTTAACGGCCATATTATTATGCCTGATCTGTTTTAATAACGGTTATAGCGCTCGAGGGCCGGAGGGTAAGGTGGCAGGTTATGCGGCCGCTATTATGCCGGCACCGGTCCTTAATACTCCTGATTTTTCTTCCGTGTTCGGCGGGGATGACGGAAGGAGCCTCAAGATGGACGGGGCGGGGTTGATAAGGGAAGTCGAGTTTGTGGCTTTACCGGGCAGTGTGTTCGAGGTTTATGAGATCATTAACAAAAAAGGCGCGAAAATATATAGGGTGGGAACGGATGAATATCCGTATGACAGCGCGAAAGGGTATTTCGTCGACAGCAGGTTTGTCTCAGTGACAGGCAAAAAACCGAAGCCGCGCGCAAAAGTACTGCCTGATAAGAAGGACATAATCAGGAGCCTGATCTCCGCGGAAGGGAGCAGGTACATATGGGGGGGCAATTGTAAAAACGGCATCCCGGAAATGCTGGATCTTTATCCCCCGCGCGGGAAAATAAGCGGAAAAGAAAAAGACATATGGACGCTTAAGGGCGTTGATTGTTCCGGCCTTCTTTATGAAGCTGACGGAGGGAACACTCCGAGAAATACCGGCGGCCTTATATCTTGCGGAAAACCGGTCCGTATCAGAGGCCTTGATCCCGCGCGCATCGCGGAAAAAGTCGAGCCTCTTGATGTGATCGCCTGGAACGGGCATGTTATAATTGCGCTTGATAAGGCAAGGGTCATTGAAAGCAGAGTGGATTATGATAAGGCCGTACCCGGCGAGCAGGGAGGCGTGAAAATAAGGCCGCTCAGGCTCGTACTGGATGAATTGATGAAAGAGCGCGCGGCAGTCGACGATTATAACGCGGAGGCGCCTCAGGGCAGGAAGAGGTTTGTTATACGAAGGTGGTATCCGGGCGGATGAGAAAACGGAGTATGCCTTTACGACCGGTAACGCCTTCAGCGCGGCAGGGTAAAAAGGGGTACGCGGTAAACATGGAAAAGGGGCGCGAGTGGTGAGATATGTGTCATGTGTTTTGATCTTCTTGTTGATCCTGTTACCCGCGCGGTGCATGGCGCTGGAAGGCGCGGTAGAGGAAAAAACAACTGCTGAGGCGGAACAGCCTGAAACAGTGGAGGAAATAGACGCTTTGCTGGCATGTGATGCGGCTGATCCGGAGAAAGCGCGCCTTTTATTTCTGAAAGCCAGGCTTCTGCATAAAGCTCCGGTAGATGAAAAGCGCCTCAAAGAGGCGGGGGAAAGCATACTGCAGGCATTGTCCCTGGACAGCGCGAACGAAGAGTATCCTAAATATTTATTCATGGTTTATGAACAGGTCTGGAAAAAACGGGAATGGAGGAGTAAAGGCCTCAGGGACCTTAAGGAAAGGATAAGGAACGCGGCCGGGAGAACCTGCAATAACGGAAGTTTTGATTTTTTGATGGGGCCTTTTGAAGCGCGTGATTCTTTACAGCGCCTTAACGCGGCCGGAATTATTTTATCCCGCGCGGAAGGACTGGAAAAAGATAAGATAATCTCATATTCCACGGAATACGGCTGGTTTGAACTCAAAGGGTCTTACGCGTATTATGAACTGTACGAGGCGGATATAAATAACGACGGAAAAAACGAATATGTGCTTGTCGTTTCCGACGGTTCACCTGAAAGCGTTGAGATAAGGGCGGTATACGCGGCGGATGAAAACCGGATAACGGATATTTACCCGGGTGCCGGAGAGATCGTGAACGGGTTAATAAAAGGCTGGATAGAACGCGGATCGGGGCTCGGGGATTATTCCGGTTACAGGGGCATCGAAGTCCTGATCAAAAAGGAGAACGGGAAAATATATTTTACCCGGGGTTTTATACCTTTAAACAGCATGGGTGAAGATTCCGGTTATCAGGTTTCATATTGCACCTTTCTGTGGGATAAGAAAGGGGTGGTACTGGTTAACGGCTATACGGAAGAGGCGGGGGACGAATAAATTTTTCCCGCCGATGTTTTTTAAACAGGCATTTCTCTCAATTTGTTAACATTACTTGAAAAAAAACCGAAATAATTATAAAATCTATGTACTATTGTTGCCAGTGTTAAGAAAGGGGCCCGCGTAACTCAGTTGGTAGAGCAAGGCATTCGTAATGCCTAGGTCGTTGGTTCGACTCCAATCGCGGGCTCCATTTTTTTCATGCTCCGGGCGCGGAGCCTCTTCAGGGGAAAAAACTGGGGAAAGAGCCCGCTTATCCGGGCTGTTGCCGCTATTCCGGAGTAAAAGATTTCTACTATGATCCGATTCCGTGATGTCCTTTTTAAAAAGGATTTTTTTTCTTTATGGATGGGCCAGATTATATCCGAGTTCGGAGACCGGCTTAATCAGATGGCTTTGATCGCTCTTGTATATTCAAAAAATCCGGGATCTGTAATGGCGCTGGCGAACCTGCTTTTCTTTATCGTTATCCCCGTTTTTCTTATCGGGCCTGTAGCTGGAGTTTATGTGGACAGGTGGGACCGCAAGCGGGTAATGATAATTTCGGATATTGTCAGGGGTATCCTGATAGTAATTGTGCCGGTATTCGTTTATTTTGACATGATGATACCGGTCTATGCCGTGGTTTTTCTGATGTTTTCGGCTACAAGGTTTTTCCTCCCTTCCAAAATGGCGTTCATCCCGGATATTGTGCCGGCGGAAACCCTGTTTATAGCGAATTCGCTCGCTAATACAACGAGGATGATAGCTACTGTACTCGGGTTTGCCGTAGCGGGTTTTATTGTAAAATGGGTCGGGTATATGTGGGGTTTTTATCTCGACGGTGTAAGTTTTTTTGTCTCCGCGCTTCTCATAGCTTTTATCACTCCGCGTGAAAAACTGAAAAACGTTAAAGAAGAGATACATATGACTAAAGAGATCATCGAAAGATCTTTAAGGAAAAATTTATGGGAAGAGATCCTTGAAGGATTCGGGTATATGTTTAAAAAAGACAAGATGAAACTGGTGACAAGCACATTTTTTGTGCTTATGGCCGGTACCGGTTCGATTTTCTGTATAATAATCGTGTTTATTCAGGAAACTTTCGGGTCAGTTACCGAAGACCTCGGGATTTTCGGTGTTTTTCTCGCGAGCGGGCTTTTTCTGGGCACGATCCTTTTCGGAAAGTACGGGCAGAAGTTTTCCAAGATCCGGACCATTTTTGTCGGTTTCATATTGTCAGGTATCGGTATTTGTCTTTTCGCCGTATACGCCGCGAAAAACCCTGTTTTGCTTATAGGTGGCGTTTTAATAATGATCGTAGGGGCCGCGGCCGCGCCAATGATGACATGCGCTAACACTCTGATACATACGCTTATTCCTGATGAGGTCCGGGGTCGTATCTTCAGCTCTATGGAAGCTGTCGTACATGTAGCTTTTCTGGTTTTCATGTTTTTAACGGCTTTTATCGCGAAATTTATTTCAAATTTTGCCATTTTAATAAGTTGCGGCAGTATATTTATCGTTATAGGCATAACAGGACAGTTTCTGGCAGGGGAAAGATCCCGCCGTTTGTTCTGAGGGTTCAGGGGAAGTTATATTGACAAACATGAGTTAGAATGTATATAATTAATATCCAAATTGTTAGAAAATTGATCCAAACGTAAATCAAAGGCAGAAGATGAAATTATTGACTTTTCGCGGGGGAATTCATCTCGGGTATCATAAAGACATCAGCATACGTGAGCCTGTAAGAACCGGCCCGCTGCCCGATACTGTGAGTATACCGTTATCCCAGCATATAGGAAAACCTGCTGAACCTGTGGTAAAAAAAGGTGATATCGTGGAAGAAGGGCAGGTTATCGGAAAAAGCGCGAGTTTTGTTTCAAGTCCAGTGCACTCAAGTATTTACGGTAAAGTTAAAGATATAGCCAAGGTTTTTCATCCGGCTCTCGGCCCTGTGCTTTCCGTGGTGATAGAAAGAGATAAAGATAAAGAACCGAGGAAATATACGTTACGGGATACAGGAAGTTTTTCACCGAAGGATCTCGTAGGGATAATAAGGGACGCGGGGATCGTAGGTATGGGCGGAGCCGCTTTTCCTACGCATGTTAAACTCAGTGTTCCTGAAGGGAAAAAAATAGAGAACCTTGTTATTAACGGCGCTGAGTGCGAACCTTTTCTTACCTGTGACCATACGGTAATGACGCGTAATACTGAAGAGATACTGAAGGGAATAGAACTTCTTAACCGGATACTTACCCCGAAAAATATATACCTTGCTATAGAAAATAATAAAAAAGCGGCTATTTTCGCTTTTGAGAAAGCTATAAAGAAGTCCACGGACAGCTGCATATCGGGAATTAAACTCGCGGCGTTCAAGACAAAGTATCCGCAGGGCGGTGAAAAGCAATTAATAAAGGCTTTGTCCGGCAGAGAAGT
>JBDRAX010000051.1:0-12506 GCA_043823375.1 Candidatus Omnitrophota bacterium
CAGATAAATCTGGCGAAAATCATAGCCAAAAGTCGAGGTAGAGCTTATCAGACAATGATAAGAGTCTGGATCAGAGAAAAGATCAATCAGGAAATAAATACCCATCCAGAACTAATAAAACGTCTTCGCAGACGAGAAGCCACGAACAAATAGTTACTGGCGGCAAAGACCACCTCCTCAGCCAATAGGGTCAAGCTTTTAACACATGGCTTGATTTTACGGGAAAAGACATTATTCTATATGCTATGGTCGAAAAAATTTTCAAATTAAAAGAGAACGGTACGGATGTAAGGACCGAGATAATCGCGGGGGTCACTACATTTATGACCATGGCGTACATTATTTTTGTTCAGCCGGCTATACTCGCGCAGTGCGGGATGAATTTTGACGCTGTCATGGTCGCTACATGCGTTTCGAGCGCTGTAGCGTGTTTTTTAATGGCTGTCCTTGCCAATTACCCGATAGCGCTCGCTCCGGCGATGGGGCACAATGTGTATTTCGCGTTTGTGGCGTGCCCCATAGTGGCGTCGATTATCGGCCCCGATTCAGGGGTCAAGCCGTGGCAGGTAGGGCTTGGGGCTATATTTATTTCAGGGGTTATTTTTATTGTTTTTTCTTTTTTCGGCATAAGGGAAAAGATCATAACGGGGATCCCCGTATCTCTGAGAAACGCGATAGCCGTGGGAATAGGCCTGCTGATAGCCATGATCGGCTTTGAATGGTCGGGTATAACCGCCGCGCATCCTGTAACCTATGTCACTCTGGGAAAACTTAATAATCCGCCCGTGCTTTTGTCGCTTTTTGGGCTGGTTGTAATATCAGTCCTTCTGGTGAGGGGGGTAAGGGGCGCGATACTCACCGGTATAGTGCTGACAGCGGCCGCGGGGGTTTTAGCGGGTGTAGTAAAATACCAGGGCATAGCCAGCAAAATACCGTCGCTCGCGCCTACATTCCTTAAGCTGAATTTTAAAGGCGCTTTAAGCGTGGGTTTTTTTGAACTGATCTTTGTCTTTTTCTTCCTTGACCTTTTTGATACCGTAGGCACACTCGTGGGAGTAGGAGAGAAGGCGGGATTCATGAAGGGCGGGGAACTGCCGAGGGCGAAAGAGGCGCTTTTTTCCGACGCGACAGCCACGGTGGCGGGGTCGCTGCTGGGAACTTCCACGGTAACAAGTTATGTCGAAAGCGCCGCGGGGGTAGCGGCCGGTGGGAGGACAGGGTTAGCAAACGTCGTTACCGGCGTTTTAATGCTTTGCGCGCTCTTTTTCAAGCCGCTTGTTTCAATGATAGGAGCAGGGTATAAGACGGATGGCGGAGTATATCTCTATCCTGTTATCGCGCCAGTTCTGATAATAATAGGATGCATGATGATGAGTTGTGTGAAAAAAATAGACTGGGACGATTATTCTGAAGCTATTCCCGCTTTCCTGACAGTAACAGTTATGCCTTTCTGCGGTTTCAGTATAACAGAGGGCATATCGTTCGGTTTTATTTCGTATGCGGTTCTTAAAACGGTTTCCGGTAAAATAAAGGATATCCATCCGATCATAGCGGTTTTTTCCGTGCTTTTCACGCTCCGTTATATATTTTTATTCACGAAATAGGTTTCCGCCCGTTTTATTCAGTGCTGTAATTTATCAGGGTTTTCGGCTCGTATTTCCCGATCTTGTCCATGTAGTTCAGGAAAGGCAGGCCTATTATCGAAAAAATACCGGCTACTTCGGCTCCCTGGTGTTCTACCATTTTTGCCACGGCTTCAAGCGTCCCGCCCGTGGCGATAAGGTCATCGACGATCAGCCATCTTTTGCCCGGCATAAGGTCGGCTTCGTGTATCTCGAGTTCCGCCTGTCCGTATTCGAGATAATAGCTTTGTTTTATGGTTTTTCCCGGGAGTTTTCCTTTTTTTCTGGCGAGGACCATGGGAAGAGATTTTTTAAGGGCGAAAGGAGCGGCGGGGATAAAACCCCTGCTTTCAATGGCGATTATGCCGTCGATTTTCGTGTTTTTGTAAATTTCTTCCATTTTATCCATGACATAGTTGAACGCCCGCGGCGTAGTGAATATGCTTGTTATATCGTAGAACAGTATGCCGGGCTTCGGGAAATCAGGTACTTTTCTTATTACTCTGTCAAGGTCCATTTGCCGTCTCCTTTTTTTGAATCCGTATGTCAGTCTTTACCCCTGTCACAACGCGATATCCATGTTTTAAAACAGGAAGCGGGAAGCCGAAATCTTTTAAGGTATTTTCGTCTTCCCGCTTTCCTTAGAAAATGAAAAATTCCGGATTATATCAGAATAACCCGATGATCCATTTATGCATGCTTACGAAGAGGGTCCCGAAAACAAGAGAGACTATACCCATAAGCTTTATCAAAATGTTCATGGCCGGCCCTGTCGTATCTTTAAAAGGGTCTCCTACGGTATCGCCGACAACCGCGGCCTGGTGGGCTTCCGTGCCTTTACCGCCCATATTGCCTTCTTCGATCCATTTTTTCGCGTTGTCCCACGCTCCGCCGCCGTTTGACATCATAATGCCGAGTAACACACCGCATACTGTCGCTCCGGCGAGAAATCCTCCGAGAGCTTCGACGCCGAGCAGTATCCCGACGAGCGCCGGGGCGAGTATGGCTGATATACCGGGCAGGATCATTTCTTTAAGAGCGCCGTTTGTAGCTATATTGATACATGACTGGGTATCAGGTTTAGCTGTGCCTTCCATAAGGCCTTTTATTTCGCGGAACTGGCGGCGGATTTCCTGTACCAGTTTATCCGCGGCTTTACTGACGGATTTAAGCGTCATGGCCGCTATGGCGAAAGGCACTAACGCGCCTATAAAAAGCCCGACTACTGTTTTTGGCTTTATAAGGTCTATAGCCGTTAACCCCGTTACTTTCTGGAAAGCCGCGAATAGGGCAAGGGCGGTAAGCGCGGCTGAGCCTATGGCGAACCCTTTTCCTATGGCCGCGGTAGTGTTCCCAAGGGAGTCAAGTTTGTCCGTGATCGCCCTTACGCTTTTATCAAGTCCCGCCATTTCCGATACTCCGCCCGCGTTATCAGCGATCGGGCCGTATGAATCGGTAGACATTACAATGCCGATAGTGGAGAGCATCCCTACGGCCGCGAGGCCTATGCCGTATAGCTGTCCGTATTTATAAGCGATAAGTATGGAACCGCATACAGTAAGTATAGGTAAGATTGTGCTCTCAAAGCCTACGGCAAGGCCGGAGACGATAGCTGTAGCCGGGCCGGACTTGCAGCTCGCGGCGATTTCTTTGATCGGTTTTCCTGACGTGAAATATTCACTTTCAAGGCCGATCAGTATACCGCCTAAAAGCCCCGATACTATCGCCCAGAAATAATTTATCGATCCGAACATGATCCTTGACGTGATGAAAGCTCCCGTGAGGAAAATAACGGCTGAAATCAGCGTGGAATTACGTAGAGCCGTCTGCGGGTTAAGAGTCTTCAGAAAATTCATGGATAGAACGCCGAGCATTGAAGCTATAAGCCCTATGGAAATAAGTATGATCGGAAATGACATCGCTCCGGCGGGGTTCGCCATTACAGCGCCTATAGCCATGGTCGCGATTACCGAACCTACGTAAGATTCAAAAAGGTCCGCTCCCATACCCGCGGTATCTCCCACATTGTCGCCTACGTTATCAGCGATAACTCCGGGGTTTCTCGGGTCGTCTTCAGGTATTCCAGCTTCTATCTTTCCCACAAGGTCCGAACCCATGTCAGCCGCTTTCGTGAATATACCGCCGCCTACGCGGGCGAAAAGGGCGATGGAGCTCGCGCCCAGGGCGAAACCTGTAAGTATGGAAGTGTCAGGAGTTATCATATACCATACGCCGATCCCCAGTACGCCCAGCGCGGCCACTGTGATCCCCATAACAGAACCGCCTTTGAAAGCCACATTGAGAGCTTCCGGCGCGCCTTTTGTCCTCGCGGCCTCACATGTCCTGGAACTGGACCGTGTAGCCGCGTTCATGCCTATAAACCCCGCGAGCATGGAACAGAACGCTCCCGAGATGTACGCTATACCTGTCGCGAGTGTCAGGAATTTCGCTATGATTATGAACATAACCACAATAAAAACGAAGATAATGCGGTATTCACTTTTCAGGAACACCATGGCGCCCTTGTGGACCTCATGTGAAATTTCCTTCATTTTGTCCAGGCCTTCCGGTTTTTTCAGGACCATAAGGAAGGTGATCAGGGCAAATAACAAACCGATCATGCCTAACAGCGGGATTACGATCATCATATGACTCCTTTTGTTAAAAAATTTGTAAAAAAATGGGTAATTACCAGATAAAACTGAGGCTAAAATATCATACAAAATATCATACATCAGTTTAAAATGCAAGGAAAAAGGGAAGGGCGATTTATCCGATAGTTTCTTTTATCTGTTTGATGATCTCGTCGGGCCAGATGAATTTTGAGAGTACTTTATCCGCGCCCACTTTTTTCGCCTGTTCGACCAGTTCCGTTGAGATAAAAGCCGTAAGCATGAAAATAATGGAGCCGGGTTTGCTTTCTTTCATCCTCTTTATGAGTTCTATCCCGTTCATATTCGGCATCTTGTAATCCAGGATAACAAGCGAAAAATCACCGTTTTTGAATATTTCAAGGGCATTGACAGGGTCAGTGCTGTAGCTTACTTGATATTGTGAATCCAGGGTAAGCACATCCGACAGGGATTCGCACATATCCTTGTCATCGTCAACGAGGAGTATTCTCAGGTTTTTTTCCGTCATTTTTTTATCAAGGTTCGGGTTGAAGGTAATTTGATCATGAAACACGTGCCCTTGGGGCTGGTTTCTTCAAGATACAGGCTCCCGTCATTCGCTTCTATTATGGATTTTGATATAGGAAGCCCCAGGCCTGTGCCTGTAATTTTAGTACTGTAAAAAAGATGAAAGATCTTATTTCTCGCGCTTTCCATTATGCCTTTTCCGGTGTCGCATACGCGTATATTAACTGTCATCCTGTCTTTTGAGGGAAAAGCGGTAATAGTGAGCTTCCCTTCTATACGCATAGCCTGGAGCGCGTTAAGGATAATGTTTCGGAACACGCTGTAAAGCTGGTGAAAATCCATAAAGACCATCAGGGAATCTTCATTTTCAAACAGGACTTCTTTTGTGATGGTCTCGGGTAATTCGATGTCCTTCAGTACTTCCTCTATACAGTCTTTTACCGAGATAGTAGTCGCGACTTCCGCTTTTACGCGGGAATAGCTCAGTATGCTTTCAAGAATATTACTGGAAAGCTTTATTTTTTCTTCGAGGACTTTGAGCCTTTTTTCGAAAAGTTCCCTGTTCTCGCTTCCTTCTTTGCGTAAGAGAAATACGGAATTATTGATGATGCTAAGAGGTGTCCGGAGTTCATGAGCTATCTGCCCCGCGAGTTTTCCGAGCACAGCCAGCTTGTCTTTTTCTACCATTTTCTGGCTCATCATCTGTATCTGTTTTGTCTTGAGCTTTACCGTGGCGTTCAGGGATATAACCCATAAGAGCCCCGCGAGTAAAAGCATGATCCCGGTTATGCCCGATGTCAGCAATATTACCATTTTGAGCGGGAACGGCTGAGTGAGTTGAAACCCGAACCATTTTCTCCTGAGTTTTTCCAGAGTCTGGTTTTCTTCCAGAAGCGTGATACCCGCGTTGATCGCCTGCAGCAGTTCTTTCCTGTTTTTAGCTGTGGCGAGAGCGTATTTATATTCAGGTTGTATCGGGGAACCCGCGAGTTTAAGCCCTGATATTTTATCCCTCTTTTTATGCTGGATGTAAAATAACGCCGCGTTCTTTTCCGCGATAACGGCTGTAACTTCCCGGTTTTCAAGCTTTTCCAGAGCTTCTTCTATCGACGCGGTTTTTATGAATCGTATTCTCGGGCGTTTTTTGAGTTCATCGATGATCAGATTTTCTTCGGGGACCGCTACCATTGTCCCTTCAAGCGCTTTTATGGAATTGACGTAATGGTTGCTTGCTTCGACGAAGATCGCGAATTCGATTTCCGTTACAGGAAGGGAATAATCCATGAAACTTTCACGTTCTTTATAGACAGGGGCGCCTATTACCCCGTCTATTGTCCCGGCTTTGAGCCCTGAAAGGCATTCTTCCCAGCTCATAAGTTTGATCTGTATATTTTTGTTAATGCTAACAGAAAGTATGCGTGCCAGGTCTACGGAAAAACCGGCAAGATTTTGTTCGCGGGTAGTAAAAGAATAGGGAGCGAATTTATCATTACCCGCGAAAATGTAGGTTTTTTCCTCAGAGTTTTCACCTGACGAGGATATAGGCCCGGACAGAAAAATAAAGGCGGAAAACAGGAAAGTTAATAACAAAACATGTAAATATTTTCTGGTATTCAATTCAGGGCTCTTTTCAGTTTTAAACAGACAATGGATAAAAACATTCAATCATAATTATATATCGCGGAACAGTGTTATGCAAGGGCTGTGATTTTTATATGGGAAAGAGGTTTTATGGCGCGCGGCAAGGGAAAAGATATCACGCGTTCCGTTTTTTTCGCGCCCGCGTACATTTGCCGGTTAACTGTTCCATGGTTTTGGCTTCGACATTTCATATAATATCGTGTATAATTACTAAAGCGCGCGCGGAAAGAGCGTAAGGGGTTCCCGCGTGTCAAAAACAAAGCCAACAAAAAATATTTCCGGAGGTTTAATAATGAAGACAGATAACTGGGGCCGGCTGCCTGTTTCGGCGCGGAATGTTTTAGAGCCGTTTATCGATGAGCTTACGGCAGTGTATGGTGGAAATATCCTGTCGATATTTGTTTACGGCAGTGTAACAGGGGAGGATTATAACCCCCGGACTTCGGATATCAATGTCGCTCTTGTTTTAGACGATATTTCCATCGAGAAAATAAAACCGGGGTTAAAGGCCATAAAAAAGGCGCGGCGTAAGAGGATAACCGCGCCTCTTTTTCTTACGCCTCCATATATAAAACATTCACTGGACACATTTCCCATGGAATTTTTGTGTATGAGAGAGACCGGGCTTGTCTTGGCGGGGCAGGATATCCTGCGGGATCTGGGAGAGATAAAAAATGAAGATTTAAGGGGTGAATGCGAATACCAGATAAAAGGGAAACTCCTGACCATACGACAGGCATATCTCGAACAGGCGCTGGATAAAAAAGGCATGGAAGGCCTGATCAAGATGTCTTTCAGGGCGCTTATGCCGGTATTTCAGTCTATGGTAAAGTTGAAGTCAGGTAGTTTTCCTCCTGATAAGGAAGACACTCTCAGAAAACTCGCGGATGAATTTTCGGTAGATGTTTCCTCTTTCATGGAAATATTGAAGGACAGAAAAACCGACGGGCGGATCGGGAACAGGCCCGCCGAGGCCTTTATCAGCGATTTTCTTGTCCAGATAGAAAAACTGGCGGTTATTGTTGATGTTCTTTAGCGCGCTAAAATAAAGGGGAGAGATGAAAAAGACAGCGGCGGTTTTAGCGGTTGTGGTTTTATGCTTGTGCGGCGCGGCAATAAGCTCCGCGAGGGAAGCTGTTTTTCCGTCAAAGGGCGGATTTATTACTGACAACGCCCGGATATTATCGGAAAAAACGAAAACTGAGCTGACTTCGCTCATCAGTGAAGTCGAGGAAAAGACAGGCGCGGAAATAGCTGTAGTGACCGTAAAGACTACTGAGCCTCTTACGATCGAGCAGTATGCCGTGGAACTTTTCGCCAAATGGGGGATAGGTAAAAAAGGTAAAGATAACGGGGTCCTGATCCTTGTCGCGTCGCTCGACCGTAACATAAGGATAGAAACCGGGTACGGGCTTGAGGGAGTTCTGACGGATCTTGAGAGCAAAATTATCATACAGAAGCTTATGGTCCCCGCGTTCAGGCAGGGCAATTATGACCTGGGTGTCGCTTCAGGCGTGGTTATGGTGGCGAAACTGCTGCGGGATGAGTACGGTGTCACGCTGAACCTTGACTCGAAAAAGTATCCTCTACAGAAAGAAAGCCGTTTCGGTTCCGCGGCCGGGTTTATAATTACTCTGCTGTTTCTTTTCCTGATCTTCGGTACAAGGTACGGGTGGCTTTTTCTGCTTATGGGTTCAGGCTCCTCCGGCGGCGGTTACTGGTCAGGCTCCTCCGGCGGAGGAAGCTTTGGCGGGTTCGGAGGTTTTGGCGGCGGAATGTCAGGCGGCGGCGGAGCTTCCGGTTCGTGGTAGTTTGCTGCCTCTGACAGCAAACAGCGCAATTCAACAATAGACATAAAGATCAATCGCGGTCTAATGCTCAATTGTTTTATTGTTCTCTAACAGCGGTTAGAAAAACCTGGATAGAAGTGGTTGAATTTTTTTACGAATGAGGGAGGAAGATATGAAGATAGCAGGTATCGTTCTGGGTGTGATCCTTGTTGCCGCGCTTATAGCGGGGGGATGGTTTATAAGCGGGTTGAACCATGTCGTCAAACTGGATGAGAACGTGAATTCGGCGTGGGCGCAGGTGGAAAACCAGCTGCAGCGCAGGAACGACCTTATCCCGAACCTTGTGAATACGGTTAAAGGTTACGCGGCCCAGGAAAAAGATGTTTTTACCAGAGTCACGGAATTGAGGAGCCAGTGGGGAAAAGCGCGGACTACGGCGGAAAAAATAGAGACCGCTAACCAGATCACGGGCGCGCTTTCAAGGCTTCTCCTTGTATCTGAAAATTATCCGCAGCTTAAATCGAATGAGAATTTCCTGGCGCTTCAGTCCCAGCTTGAAGGCACGGAAAACCGGATAGCCGTTGAGCGCATGCGGTACAATAATGACGTGAAGGCCTTTAACGCGTACATAAGGACTGTTTTCGGCAGCGTGTTCGCGGGCCTGCGAGGGTTAAATAAACCGCGGGAATATTTTGAAGCTTCGGAGTCCGCGCGTGAGGTCCCGGCGGTAAAGTTTTAAGGCCGGCGCCGCCAGGGAACTGACTGGAGGAGGCATGAATTCGTATTTATGGGCGCTCGTGGCCGCGTGTATATGGGGCGTAGTACCTGTTATGGAGAAACTCGGCTTAACGCGGACCGAGCCTTTTACCGCGCTTTTTTTCAGATGCCTGGGGGTTGTGGCGGGGATAATATTGCTGGGGATGTTTATTGTGAAGCCGCACCACCTCAGGCACGCTGATACAAGGTCAGTTTTGCTTCTTGTGTTGAGCGGGTTCCTGGCCAGTTTCGTGGCGCAGGTTGCTTTTTACCACGGGCTGAAAACGGGAGAGGTATCGCGGGTGGTTCCCATAGCCGGGTGTTTTCCGTTAGTAACCTTTATTTTAGGTGTTGTTGTCCTGGGAGAATCAGTAACTCCGGTTAAACTTTTAGGTATGGGCCTTGTTTTAGCCGGCGTCTGGATGCTTAGATGAACATGAAAGGGGAATATGATAAGAGTAGAGGCTTTAGCGGCTGTTTTTCAAGGTTCATTGAAACTCAGGCGGGAAGAATCCTGCCTTATCGTTACGGATACAGTTAAAGAAAATATCGGCCGCGCGTTTTTTGAATACGCGCGGAAAATAACGCCCAGGGCGAAGCTCATTGTTATGGATCCGACAAAAGAGCATGCCGCGGAACCGCCCGCTGACGTAAAAAACGCCATGCTTCAGTACGATGTCCAGATGCTTATAACGGATAAATCCCTGACGCACACCGCCGCCAGGATAGAAGCCTCGTCCAGAGGCGCGCGTATAGCCACTATGCCCGGCATAACGGAAGAGATCGCCAACAGGTGCCTGGAAATAGATTACGCGGATCTTAAAAAGCAGTCCAACCGGCTGTATGATATCCTGAGTAGAACAAAAAAAATAAGGGTTACGACAGAGAAAGGCACTGACATTACTTTCATCGTGGGGAAGAGTAAATTTTTCGGAAAAGACGGCGGGTCTTTTGATTTTCCGGGAGCTTATGGAAATCTTCCCGAGGGAGAAGTCTCTTTCGCGCCCGCGGACTGTAAGGGCAGGTTCATCGTGGACGCGTCTTTCCCGGAACTCGGCATTTTGGCCGAACATATCATATTCAGCGCTTCAGGGGGAGTGGTAAACGAAATTACCGGGTATAAGGCGGAAGAGATAATCAGGAGGCTTGACAGCATAGGCCCCAGGGCTTACAAAGTGGCTGAGCTGGGCATTGGCCTGAACCCCAGGGCCGTGATCTCCGGACAGGTGCTCGAAGACGAAAAAGTTATAGGTACGGTACACATAGCTCTCGGTAACAATATGAGCTACGGCGGGAATAACGACGTACCGCTCCATCTTGACGGCGTGATCTCCAACCCTGACATTTATGTGGACGGAGGGAAATTAATGGAAAACGGCCGATTTACCTGGTGATCCTGTCCGGTTTTACCGGACAGCTTTTTGTCCGGCGCGGGAAGTAAAAGCAGGAACAATAAGATCAAAACATGTATTTCGCGGATAGGGCGCGCGTATGATAAAAAAAGAAGCGATAAAGCTGGTAAGCATAGTCGGAGCAAGGCCCCAGTTCATTAAAATGGCTCCTTTTGTAAAAGCGGTGAATAAGTTCGGCGGTGAATTCATCCACCGCGTCATACATACCGGACAGCATTATGATTACAATATGTCCAGAGTATTTTTTGAAGAGCTGGGGCTCGCTGAGCCTGAATACCATCTCAACGTGGGTTCAGGCGGGCATGGCAGGCAGACCGGACAGATGCTCGAAAAAACAGAACAAGCTCTTAATTCGGAAAAGCCTGACTGGGTAATAGTGTACGGCGATACGAATTCGACCCTTGCCGGAGCTCTGGCGGCCGCCAAGGCGGGCCTGTTATCCGCGCACATAGAAGCCGGATTAAGAAGTTACAACAGGAATATGCCTGAAGAAACAAACAGGGTCCTCACCGATCATTGTTCGGATGTACTTTTCTGCCCGACGTCGAACTCCGTAAGGAATCTGCGGAAAGAAGGTTTTACGAATATAGCCGCGCGCGGTGAACTTATATCCGACAGTGGAGACGGAATTCGCCCGCCTGTGGAATTCCCGATAGTCGTGAACACGGGCGACATCATGTACGACGCTTTTTTGTTATGCTCCGATGCCGCCCGTAAAAGATCCGTTATTCTCGAAAAACTGAAACTTGAAAAAGGTTCGTACTGCCTGGCCACGATACACCGCGCGGAGAATACCGATAATGAAGCGCGGTTAAGGAATATACTGGAAGCATTGTCTTCGATAGGAAGGGATACTCGGGTCGTTTTTCCCGCGCACCCGCGCACCTTAAAGACGATGGAAACGGCTGGATTGAAACGCGAAACGTATGCTGAACTGCTGTTCATTGAACCTGTAGGTTATTATGATATGCTTCTACTCGAGAAAAACGCTTATAAGATACTTACGGATTCCGGAGGAGTTCAAAAAGAGGCGTTTTTTTCACGCGTGCCGTGCGTGACACTGAGAGACGAGACGGAATGGACGGAAACAGTCGCTTCAGGGTGGAATACGGTCGCCGGAACGGACAAGGAAAATATACTGGACGCCTTTTACGCGGCAGGCCCCGGGGAGGCTATAACGGAATACGGATCAGGCGGAGCTTCTTTGAAAATACTTCAGACATTGAAAGATCTTACGGTATAAAAGGTTGATATGGATCAAACCCGCACGCTTAAAGCCGCTATGCTCGGCTCGGGACAGTTCATGGTGAAACTCGCGCTGCTTGTGATAGCGGCCGTATTATCCCGTGTCCTGACGAAAACTGATTATGCGTCATACAGACAGACGATCCTCGTATTTTCGGTCATGGCGCCGTTACTTCTGCTCGGCCTGCCGGAAGCGCTTTATTATTTCCTGCCGCGCGCTGAAAAGAACGCGCGCGGTATCCTGACGGGAAATCTGCTGGCGCTTTTATCAGCGGGAGCGGTTTTCGCGGTTTTTCTCCTCGCCGGAGGAAATAGTTTTTTAGCGGAAAGGTTCGCAAACCCCGCGCTTAAGAGGCTTCTCCTCATCTACAGCCCTTACGCTCTTCTGGCTCTCCCGGTAAGGGCGGTCGACCCCTGTATGGTCTGTTCCAACAGGATAAAAGAGCTTACTCTCTACAATATCATAAGCCGCCTTTTTGTTACTGTTGTGGTAATAATCATGGTTTTATACTGGCGCACGCCTGAGGCGGCCGTGGCGGGTTCCGTAATATCAGCGTTTTTAGTGTTTATCGCGGCTTTTATCCTGATGTTCTGTATGATGCCTCCGGGCAGCTGGCAGCCGTCGGCGGGTAAGATGCTGGAGCAGATAAAATACAGCGTGCCGCTGGGCATAGCCGCGATCATAGGCACTCTTCATTTGAGCCTGGACAAAATAATAGTCTCTTCAATGTGCCCGACAAAAGATTTCGCCGTTTATATAAACGGGGCGGTAGAGCTTCCGTTCGTTGGCATAATCACAGGGTCGATCATGTCCGTGCTTATCCCGGAATTTGTCGTTCTGTATAAAAAAGGCGAACTGTCCCGGATCATGTATCTGTGGCGCGGAGCGCTCGTTAAAAC
>JBDRAX010000052.1:0-3677 GCA_043823375.1 Candidatus Omnitrophota bacterium
AAAATGCAATTGTAATAAATTGCCAATAACATCAATATTGTTTACAAGCAAAGAAAAATAATATATTGTATAATTTCTTATCAGTATGAATAGGTCGTTACCTATAAAAGAACAAACTATAAATTATGCTTTTTAGCTTAGGAAAAGGAACCATATATTTTTATATGAAGGCCTTTTTCCGGATCGAAGTGGAGGGGAGAGATGCCTTGCCGGAAAGAGGGCCTTTTATATTGGCGGCAAATCATGTAAGTTATTTTGATCCTCCGCTTTTAGGTTTTGTTATGCCACGCCGCGCCTTTTTTCTTGCTAAAGAAGAATTGTTTAAAAACAGGTTGTCCCGATCTTTTTTTAAAGATCTTGGCGGGGTTCCCTTGAAACGTGAGTCTGGAGATATCCAGGCGATTCGGACGGCCTTGAAGATTTTAAAAAAAGACCCGCTGGTCTTATTTCCTCAGGGCGAGGTCGGAGCTTCTATGGATAAGGTCAATCCCGGGGTGGGGTTTTTGGCCAGGAGATCGGGAGCGCCCGTTATTGCGGCCCGTATTGAAAGGGAGGATCGATCTTTTAATTTATTCAAAAACCTGTTCAGCCCTGAAAAAATAAGGATCGTTTTTGCGCCGGTTGAGAATATTTCCACGGAAGACACAAATGAAAATATAGCAAAACTTGTTATGGACAAGATAAAAAACATTTAAAGTATTATGAAAATAACATTCGTATACCCGAGGTTTGAAAAGTTTCTAAGCGAGAATAAGGAATTTGATAAGGGCGTGGTGGACTATTTTTTGGGGGATTTTACGACACCACCGTCGTTAGGTATACCTATTCTGGCGTCCTGGACCCCTGCGGATGTCGATGTGGAGCTTGTCGACGACAACAGCGGAGACGTGGTAGACTTTGACGATCCCACGGACCTTGTGGCGATCAATTGTTTTACTCCTCAAGCTACACGCGCTTTTGAGATAGCCGATGGGTATCGAGCCCGGGGTAAGAAGGTTGTTATGGGCGGGTTCTTTCCTTCTTTCATGGTCAGTGAGTGCTGTGAGCACGCTGATTCTGTTTGCGTGGGCGAGGCTGAACCCGTATGGGAGGAGATCATTGAAGATGCCCGCCGAGGCGAGCTTAAAAAGACATACATCGGAGGCTGTAAGTTCGATCTTTCTAAAATGCGCGTACCGGACCGTAGCATTTTCTATAACAAAAAGAATTATGATTGGGATGAAGACCTGGTGCAGATAACCAGGGGATGTCCATATAACTGCGCGATGTGTTCGATACCGGAGCACATGGGATCGCGCATACGTTTCCGTCCGGTGGAACACGTTGTCGATGAGATCAAAAATCTTAAATACGATAATGTCTATCTCGCCGATGACGTATTGTTTTTTCCTCATCGGAGAATATACGAATACGTAAGCCGACTGATGAAGGAGCTTGTGCCGCTTAAAAAGAAATATTTTGTTTCTTCTACGGTGGCGCTCAAAACCGATCCTGAATTTTTAGATCTCATGGCAGAGGCCGGTGTCCGGAATTTTTACTGTACGATGAACGTTGACCCAGTGTCTATAAGGGCTCTTCAGGGAGAAAAAAAAGAACAGGATATCGTTTCGGAACTAGTGAAGAATATTGAGGGAAGAGGCATCAGATTCTTCGGTTCGTTCGCTTTGGGACGTGACTGGGATGACTTGAACATAGCTGACAGGATACTGGAGCTGAGTGATAAAGCCGGTATACGTACCTCGGAGTTCTTTCTTTTTACGCCATACCCGGGTTCTGTGCATTGGAACAGGATGGAAAGTCAGGGCAGGATATTTGACAGGGAATGGAAGCATTATAACGGCGCGCATATAGTAGCCCACCATCCTGCCATGAGCGATGATGAGCTTTACGGTCAATTTCTTAAGGTGTGGAAGGGCTTTTTTGAAAAGAATAAGGATCAACATGCGGTAAACCTTGCGCCTATTGTGTTTGAGGGGGATAAGGTGGTCGCGGGAAAGCAGCTTCGCAAAAAAGGGATCCAAGGGCAGGCTGTAATAACGGGGGTAGGAGTGCTTAGCCCTGTGGGTAACGATAAGGATACCATTGTAAAGAGACTAAAGTCCGGTGAGCCTGCCATAGCTCCCGTAACGAAGGTGGATACGGCTCATTTTTCTACTAACCTGGGCGCGGAAATAAAGGACTTTGAACCATCTCAATACCTCAGCAAATCCGAGATCCAGGACCTTGATGATCCTTACATACAGTATGCGGTGGCCACGGCACGCGAAGCCATAAAGGATGCGGGCCTCGAATTAAGCAAAGATAAGGTTAATCGGGATGTTGCCATAGTAGTGGGAACATGCAACGGAGGCCTTCTTTCGGGTGAAAAGGAATATCTTTGGGTACATGGCAAGTCGGATGTGCCTTTTGATGAGAAGATGAGTCTCCTGGTAAAATTTTACGGCTTGGGAAAAGCTCTTGCCCACTCACTTAAGATAGGTGGGGATCTGTGGATGGTCACAACAGCCTGTTCATCAACGACGGCTGCCATAGGTCTTGCGCGTACGCTAATATCAAAAGGTTATTACAAAAAGGTACTTGTGGGAGGGGCGGATAGTTTGTCCCTGGCAAACATGGCGGGGTTCAACGGATTAAAGGCCCTGTCTTCCGGTCAGATAGCTCCTTTTTCTGTTCCGGTGGGGATTAACATAGGCGAAGCCGCCGGTTTCTGGGTGGTAGAAGAAATGGAACATGCCATGCTCCGGAATGCCAGACTTTACGGTAAGGTTATCGGGCATGCGACAAGTTCCGACGCGTATCATCCGACGGCACCGGACCCGCGTGGGACCGGAGTGTATCATACTTTACAAAAAGCCCTGGAAGATTCCGGCATAGATCTTAAGAGCATAGGTTATATAAACGCCCACGGTACCGGGACGGAGGCGAACGATCGCGCCGAGAGCAAGGGTATAGCTAAATTCATCGGGGAGGAAAAGATCCCCGCTGTGTCGCTAAAGTCATTTTTCGGGCATTGTATGGGTGCCGCCGGGATACTCGAGGCCACTTGCAGCCTTTTTAGTATGAACGAGGGTTTTATCCCTCCGACGGTAAATTTTTCTGGCCCTCGTCCCGGATGCGCGCTGGATTATGTGCCCAATACATACCGGGAACAGAAACACAACGCGTTTATTTCCGCGAATTACGCGTTCGGGGGGAACAACGCGGCAGTTGTGGTAAGCAAATGGGATTTTAAGACTCCTCCGGTAGAAGAAAAACAGCGGAGGGTAGGCATAACAGGCGTGGGAGCGGTTACTTCTCTTGGTATATCTATGGATGATATTATAAAAGCGCTAAAAAACGGGGAAAAAGGGATCAAGCCTATAGAACGGTTTGATCCAGGCAAGACGGACTCACGGATGGCTGGACTCGTCCCGGATTTCGATTCTTCTCAGATAGACAGGCGCCTGGACCTTTCCGACATGAACCCGATAAGCACTTTTGCTACGGCGGCCGCAAAACGGTCCCTTAACTCTGCCGGGATCAGGCCGGGGCGGGCCAATGCGCATGATATAGGTATAGCTATGGGAGTATATAACGGACCATCTGAAGAAGCGCACATGACCAGTGTTGTTACTAAGGACAATTACGAGGCTGATCTGGGGTGTTTCATCAACATTACGGCTAACTCAACTGCTGGT
>JBDRAX010000053.1:0-2984 GCA_043823375.1 Candidatus Omnitrophota bacterium
AAGCTATATTGAATATTATGATATCTCTAAAAAGCAAAGTAAATATGATCAGTTTTAAAAAAACTATAAAAATCATAATTTGTTTCTGTTATCTTATTGCCGTTTTTAACATGCCTTTGGTACTGGCGCATAATAAGTTAGCAGCGGCATTATTAAGTGACACTGCTCTTAATCCTGAGCGTACTGAACCAGGCAGGGATCTTGTTTCTAAGCATTTTCATCCGGGAGTGATCGGTGACGGAGAGGCTGTCACAAATCTAAATCATGGAAACCCGCCTCCTGAAATAAGAGTAATGGAAGCTGGTCATAAATATAAGCTTTTGTACAAAATAATCAAGGCATCAAATATAGCTCTTGTGAAATACGCGGAAAAGAAAAAAGAAATTCAATATCACATATTTTCGGAAATAATCGAGCAAGCTCTGGATAAAATCAACCGGTTTACGAATAGCCCGTCAAGATATTCTTACTTTTATAACGCGGTTCTGAAATCATCGGATAATTATCTTATCGGCTTTCCTTTGGCTGAGAAATCAGGATTAAGTATTGAACTGGTTGATTATCTGTATGGATCATCCCCCGAATACCTCGCGCAGTATATCTTTCGTTTGTGTATACCTGAACAGAAAACGCGGTGCGGGGAACACGATCCGGAGGAGATATATAATAAGATATTAACCCTGCTATTTGGCGCGGATGAAGTCTTGAAATTTGAAACTGAAACAGGGTTTTTCATCAATGAATGTTCAAGAACCGGCCAGGGAGTAAAACAACTTGATGAGGAATATTACAATTTATCGGAAAAATTTGAGGTTGACAGTGAAATTACGCGTATGGCCTTAACCGCTGACGGGGAAATAATAGCTGTCGGTACTTTGTCGGGGAAAATATATATATACGGATATTCCGGTGAAGATGGAAAATATAAAATGATCCAGTCTATTGATAACAGGTATGGAGATGAAATTATTGTTCCCGAACATCTATCTAAAGTCAGTTATGGCAGTATTGAAAAACTAAATCTTACTCCTGACGGAAAAACTCTTATAAGTGTAAATGGCGCGAAAAAAATGAGGATTTACAGTCGAGGGGAAGGGGGTAACTATGAACTAAAGCATACCATTTATGAGGATCAAGGTTTTTATTATGGGCGTATTAAAATGTCTGATGATTCAAAAAAAATGGTTTGCGGAGACAGCTTAGACAATGTTTATTTATATGACCTGAATGACGCGGCAAATCCGGTATGTGTTAAAACCATCAAGGAAAACCCGGGACTTTTAAGCGAGCTGGCTATCTCAAGTAACGGCAAAGAATTCATGACCGCGGGTCAAGACGCGAAAGTATACGGCTATATATGGGAGGGTAATAATATAAAACCTTTTTTCAGGATAGATCTCAGCGAAGGCCGTGTATACAACATAAGTTATTTGCCGGGAGGAGATATATTAGTATGCAGAAAAACCCGCGAGGGGCTTTACATGCATTTTTTCAGCGGAAAAACAGATAAAAGCGACGGGATCTTACAAAGACAGGATTTCAAAGAGCAGATATTTATTATAGATTCTGAGAATGTTGTGGATATCTACGCGAATAAGGAAGGAGAAAAAACTCAAATTTTATTGTTATCATCAGGCAGAACAGTATATCATTTCACGGGGGATAGCCAGGGCGGATATTCTCCGGAAAAAATATATAGAATAAAACCTGAAAGTGATGGTCCGGGGTTGAAGGCCTATATGTGTAATAATGGGAGCGCTATAATTTGCGATGAGATAAATATAGATAGATACCGCGGTAAGGTCAAAAAGTATACTTTTACCGGGAGGGATAACCGCCGGTCTCCTGTAGATGAAGCGCGCGGCGCGGTACGAGAATTAACTGATGAGCCGAACAGAGAGTATAATGATGAGAGGATAAAAGCGTATGGTTATAAAATGCCGGAACAGGATGACGAAATACAATACCGCGCGGAACTTTTTAAAAATAACCTGAAGATCATGCTCCGGGATAATCCCGGGAAGGACCTTGTAATAGCGATAGACAGCGATATCGGCGCGGAAAAGAAAGTGAATATGATGGACGCGTACAAGTTTTTTACAAAATTAGAGGATATTATTAAAGCATGTCCTGAAGAAGACATGTTTTCAAGGGTAAAAATAGTAAGGGGAAAAGGTTCAAACGGTGATTTAACGCGAAAAATAGGCGAATTGGGGGACTCTATCCAAAAGGAAAATATCATACTGGTCGGCAGAAGAAGAAACATCCTAAGAAAGAAATTTAAAGAATTGGAGGGTGTTGCAAGTATCACGGGGATTCAGGACGATCCAAAAGGTATAGATAAACATATGCCCATGTACATTCCGATCCTTGAAGCAGTCACACTTGGCTTGATGGCCTTTCAAAACGCGGATAAACAGTATGTTAAAGAGTTTTACGACAGAATTTCAGGAAGATATATATGCCCGGGAGATTTCGACAAAATGTGGGATGAAAAAATCATTTATATATATCCTGATGTCAAGCCCATACCCGCGGAATTGCTCAGAGATATTTATAAAAGATCCAGGGGCATATATTTGTCGGCGTAACCGGAAATAGCAGCCGCGCCGCGGGTGAGTACGCGATACCCCGCGCGGCTGGAACGTTTTTTGATGTATTACTGATAAGAACCCCGCTGTTCCCCGTGTTTATGCTAACTTGACTTTATTTATGATGCATAGTATCTTTGTTCAGACTTCTAGCCCGCATTTCTCACAAACGGTCGTTGTGAAAAAACATAAATGCTTGTAGATACAAGGCCTGAGTGAAAAAATGAGTGAAGGCGTACTGAAGTACGTCAAACTAATTTTTTCACGAAAACGCGGTAGATACAAGCAGTTATGCTTTCGTAATAGACTGTTTGTGAGAAATGCGGGTTAACACAAGGGCGGCATTTAAAGATAAACATAAGAAAACTAATAGAAAAATTTTATAAGTAGATC
>JBDRAX010000054.1:0-4976 GCA_043823375.1 Candidatus Omnitrophota bacterium
AAAAAGTTTCAAGAGACAATTTCCCAGTATGTTCAGCGCGTCCCGATCCGCGGCGTGTAAGAAAGATTTATCAGCCATTTTTGTTGATGCGATCGAAGAGTTAAAAAAATGGCGTCCCCGGGCAGACTCGAACTGCCGCTCTCGGCTTCGGAGGCCGGTACTCTATCCAACTGAGCTACGGGGACATCCGTAAGAATATTTATTTCCATTTCCATATTTCTGTTTCCGTCTACATTATACTTATTTCAGCCGCGGAGAACAAGCGCATATATTTTTCGTTTACTGTCCGCGGGAGATACCCGCTGGATTCATTCTTTCCCGATCCCCCAGGCTTCTCTTAAAGGGACGATGAAACCCCTGTCTATCTGGCGAGTAAGAAAACCGCAGACCTCCTCCATTCGGGCTTCCCCAAACTGGGCCGCGTCGGATGTGGGGCGGCTGTAAAAATTCTCTTTAAGCCTGTACGCCACGCTTACGCCCAGAGCGTAAAACCGGATCGGCTCCTGCTCGACTACGGTCAGATCCAGATACAGGCTGCACTCTTCCCTGTTATCCTTGACCGCGACGTTTTTTAAAGCGCTGAATTTCCGGGACATGGTTTCTTTTATCTTTCCCTCGATCCCGGAACTGCCCCTGACATTGATATAAACATTTATATCCTGCGCGTTCACCGGGTAACATGACATGCTTAAAAAAAGCACCGGGAAGAACATTTTCAGCAACTTCATTTTCCCATCCCCCGCCGACACCGGGCGCGTTCCGCTTCTTACTCACACGCGCGTAAGGGTCAAAAGCCCCTCAGGTCAACGTGCCTGGCGTAATTTTCCATGATTTTCTGAAAGTTTTTAAGCGTTTCTTTCCCATAGGGTTCTATACTCTGAAATTTCCTGTCATATGTCCTGTACGGGCGGAACTGCTGGAGAACGATTTTTTCCGCGCCTTTAAGGGTACCGCCTATTAACTCTATATCCGTTTCTTCGACAAGCCCCGGCACGCATGTAATACGGAACTCATACCGCGCGGTGGACAGCATGGTAAGGAATATGCTCTCTTCCAGGGATCTGGCTATGCCCTTTATGCCGGTAACAAGGTTATATTTGGGAAATGAAGTTTTTATGTCTACCGCGATGTAATCTATCAGCTCCGCCTTCAGCATGGATTCAATAGCCGCCGGGTTGGAGCCGTTAGTATCCAGTTTGAATTTGAAACCCATGTCTTTTATTTTATCCGCGAAATCGGGAAGCCCTTTCTGGATGGTAGGTTCTCCGCCTGTGACAGTCACTCCTTCTATAGTGTTTTTTCTCGCTGAAATTTCGCTGAAAACATCTTCTTCGGAACAGCCTCCGCTTCCTTCCGGGCTTATAAGGCCCGGATTATGGCAGTATCCGCAATGAAAATTACATCCCTGCGTGAATACCGCGGCGGCCAGGCATCCCGGATAATCAACCAGCGATAGACTCTGTAACCCTGCTATTTTCATGTTCCGCGAAACCGTTTTCCATATCCAGTTTAAAAGTTTTTCTGTCTTTAAATTCTTCCGCTTTGCCTTCATTCCAGGACTGCACGGGCCTGAAAAAACCGGTAACTCTCGAAAACACCTCGACCTGACATTTCGCCTGTTTCATATTAAAACCTCCCTGGTAGAACTTTCTTTTTCTTCCTCATGATGGTCATAAGGGCATGTAAAATGCTCACCCGGGATGTACCCGTGCCGTGAGCATATGGTAAATGACGGCGATATCGTAAAGTACGGCATCTTATAATTAAGCGCAGTTTTCCTGACGAGTTTTTTACATACTTCCATATCCTCAATGCGCTCACCGAGGAACATATGGAATACCGTACCCCCGGTATATAAACACTGTATCTCATCCTGATGGTCCAGGGCCCTGAAAAGGTCGTCGGTATAGTTTACCGGAAGATTCGAAGAATTAGTGTAGTACGGTTCATCTTTCCCCTGGGTCACTATGCCCGGATATTTTTCCCTGTCCATTTTCGCGAGCCTGTATGTGGTACCTTCGGCGGGAGTAGCTTCAAGATTGTAAAAATGCCCGGTTTCCTCCTGGAACTCGACCATCCTCTGCCTTATGTAATTTAAAAGTTCCAGGGCGAACGCTTTTCCTCTTTTTGTGCTTATATCCTCTTTGAGCAGGTTAAGACAGGCCTCGTTAACACCCACCAAGCCTATTGTGGAGAAATGGTTCGCCCAGTAAGTCCCGTTCCTTTTATAGATATCCTGCAGGTAATAGCTGGAATAAGGATACAGCCCCTGTTCAGTAAGTTTTTCAAGCACTTTGCGTTTTATTTCAAGCGCTTCTTTTGAAATACGCATAAGTTCGTCAAGGCCCTGATAAAAATCTTTTTTATCGGACGAAAGATACGCGAGGCGCGGAATATTCAATGTAACCACCCCTATGGACCCCGTAAGCGGATTAGACCCGAAAAGGCCGCCGCCCCTGTTCCGGAGCTCCCGGTTGTCAAGGCGCAGTCGGCAGCACATACTGCGCGCGTCATCAGGATGCATATCGCTGTTAACGAAATTCGAAAAGTACGGTATACCGTACTTCGCCGTCATTTCCCAGAGGCCGCTGATATCAGGATTATCCCAGTCGAAATCCTTGGTTATGTTATAGGTGGGTATAGGGAACGAAAAGATCCTGCCCTTAGCGTCGCCTTCGATCATGACATCACAAAAAGCTTTATTGATAAGATCGGCCTCATGCTGAAATTCCCCGTATTTTTTGTCCTTTATCTCCCCGCCCACTATGACATTGTCGTTCTTAAAAGAATCCGGTATGGACAGGTCCATCGTAATATTCGTAAAAGGCGTCTGGAACCCGACACGCGTAGGCACATTGATATTAAATATGAACTCCTGCATATACTGCCTGACCTGCGGGTAATCAAGCTTATCGTAATATACGAACGGCGCCAGGAGGGTGTCAAAATTCGAAAACGCCTGGGCCCCTGCCGCTTCGCCCTGCAGTGTATAAAAGAAATTTACTATCTGCCCGAGCGCCACACGGAAATGCTTAGGAGGTTTCGACTCCACTTTGCCGTACGCGCCCCCGAAACCACGGGTCAAAAGGTCTTTAAGGTCCCACCCGCAGCAGTAAGCGCTTATAGAACCAAGGTCATGGAGATGTATGTCTCCCTCAAGATGCCTCTCGGCTATATCCTTGGGATAAATACGGTCCAGCCAGTATTTGTTTGAAACCGCGGTCGAAATAAAATTGTTGAGCCCCTGGAGGGAATACCCCATATTAGCGTTCTCTTTAACGCGCCAGTCTTTCTGCTGTATATAATTATCCACCATATTGACGGCATCGGAAAGAAGCACTTTTGTCTGGCGCAGTTTCGAATGCTGTTCCCTGTAAAGTATGTATGCCTTGGCCGTTTTAGCGTGCCCGTTTTCTATGAGGATCTTTTCGACAAGGTCCTGGACTTCCTCAACCGCCGGTACTCTGTCCGCCTTATATAAAACTTCCAGAAAAGATACGGTCTGCCTGGTTATTTCCCTGGCCTTTTCCTTGTTCTCCCCGCCTACCGCTTTGGCCGCGGCAAGGATAACACTTTCTATCTTCTGAGGGTCAAAAACCTCAAGCCTGCCGTCTCTCTTTCTGATAAATTTAATATCCGTCGAATACATAAATTATCACCCTTCCCTTTTGTTGAATCCCACCCTGACAAAATCTTTCCCGCTCCGCGATTTTCCGGACAAAAAAACTTTAAACCGCATAAGCCCGCTATCTGAAAACCCGTCACGCGAAATTAACGGACATATCCTTTTTGTTAAACAACAACTCCTGTTTTTATTTTTTCCCCATTAAAGGTCAGCACTGATCTCGAGGCATGTTAAAACAGGATCTGTAACTGTTTCAATATTTTTTGGATCAGGTAACTTATGAATAGAAAAATTATACAATATATTGGCATTTTTGTCTCAAAAAGTACCACATATTGTGAAAGATCGCTGTATTTTCAAAAAAACTTTTCCTTAACAACTTCAAAAAACATACCATATATGGGTTATTTTGTCAAGCGCAACACAATATATAGTAAATATTCAAAAAGGTGGATGTTAATTTATAAAAATCCCCCTTTTCAGGACCCCTTTGTCTCACAACAACTTATGTTTATTTTTTTTGCGCCTCAAAACAGCTTCGACATTTAAAAAAATTTATAAAAAATTCGGGCAGTACAAAAGGCATGGTAAAATTTTCTTTTTTGAAAACGTAAGAATTATATCCGGTTTATCTGGCTCAACGCGGCAGAAAATATCTCAGCCAGATATATACCGTACAAAGGATCATCGACTGGAGCATAAACGCGGAACCGTATTTAAAGAAGTGCTTAAAGCTTACGGGGCATTTATTTCTCTCGCTTATCCGGGCCATGACTATATTCGCGGACGCGCCTATTAATGTCCCGTTACCGCCTAAACAGGCTCCTAACGCGAGCGCCCACCAGAGCGGCTGGGCTATCTGCGTCTGAATTATCAGGGGGTCCGTAATGCCCGAGGCCTGTGAAAAATACAGAACAAAGTGCCTGACCAGAGGTACCATGGTTATAACAAACGGTATATTGTCAAAAATGGAAGAAAAAACAGCGGACCCCCACAAAACAAGCATGCAGACCAGAAAAAGGTTTTTACCCGCCATATGGATTATCTTATATCCGATCCAGGAGATCACGCCGTTCACTTCAAGGGCGCCTATCATTATGAACATGCCGATAAAAAAGAATATAACTCCCCATTCAACGCGCGTAAGAGTTTCTTCGCTCTCGGACCTGCACACAAAAAGCATTAGCATACTTCCGCCGAGGGCTATGATCCCGGGTTTCACGCCTATAAGATTATGCAGAAAAAACCCCACGAAAATAAAGCCCAGTACAACCAGCGAACGTATCATATTTTTTTTGTCTACTATCGCGAGGCGCGGTATCGCGTTTTTAACTCTCAGTTTTACTTCTTC
>JBDRAX010000055.1:0-2537 GCA_043823375.1 Candidatus Omnitrophota bacterium
TAGGCGCGTGTATACATTTAATGATAGGCGCGGCATTAGTACTGATAGCATAAAAAAATAGTGGGGGAGGGAGGGGGTATGCGTTTTTTTGACATAAAAAAGAAAAAACGTTTTCAAAACTCTCCTTTATTCTCAAGAAAAGGAGGAAAGATGAAAAAAGTGTTTGCACTTTTAATAGCGGTCAGTTTTGTGCTTGCAAGTGCTCCGGCTTTCGCGAGACAGCCCGGTGACGGAGGTTTTTTTACAAAATTCGCTAATGATGTATTAGGCGGATCCGGCAAAAGCGCGAAGAGTGATTCAACCCAGAAACAGGCAAGTACATCTGCCACTCAGAAAAAAGCAAGCGGTTCAACAGAAACAAAATGCCCTGGTAAATAAACCAGTATAGTATCCGGGGGGCAGGATCGCGTTTCCTGTCCCCCGGACTGTTTTTAACCCCAGCCCGTATTTTTCACTGAACACTGTTTTTTTATGGTACCCGTAAAAAATTGTACTTTTTATGAGAGTTCAGGTATATTTAAAGGACATAAAAATTGTACACTGCAAGAAAAGATCAATAGAAAGGAGGGGAGAGAACAATGAGAAAATTTTTTATTATAGGTTTACTGGTACTTTTCACAGCGTCGATAGCGGCAATTTCTTATGCCGGAGAAACCGGGGCATCATCTAAGAAGAACGGATGGCAGACAATATACGATGATATGTCCGGCTGGAGTTGGGGTAAGTCATCTGATTCCGCGGCCGCGTCGAAAGAGAAAACCGTGTCGCCGAAAGAAACAGATAAGAAAGGTACTGAAGTGTCAGTAAAAAAATAGTGAGCGAAATATTTAATATTAATAAAAGGCCGAAAAACATCTATTATGTTTTTCGGCCTTTTATTTAACATTTTCCTGAAAAATTTGCATAATATAAAACATGAGTTATACTTTTAGTGTCATGAGGATTTAATTCTATATAACAATAAAAGACAGGAGATGCGCATATGTATTCAGGAGAAAACAGGAGAAAACACAAAAGAGTGAAAAAGCCGGCGTTTGTAGAATTCTCAGTAAGGGAGCGCGGGGCTGAAGACGCGTGGGTTAATGTAGCGGTTTTAAATATAGGGATGGGAGGGTGCTTATTTTATTCAAAAAAAGCCATTAAAAAAAATGCCGGTATTGAAATACGAATTGATTTTGAAGATAAAAAAAAACCTCTTGAGTGCGCCGGCAAAGTTTTGCGTGTTGAAAAAGCGTCTCCTCCGATACATCTTGTAGCCGCTGTTTTCGAAGATCTGGAAGAAGATAAAAAGAAAGCGTTAACCAGAATAATAGGATAAATGATCTGTTTTACGGAAAGGATATCATGACATTAGACAGGACAGACGGTATCTGGAGAGAATCTGAGGTAGCAAGGCGTTATCTGGATGATGTCGCGGTCGGTGCGATCCCGCTTGAAAATGAGCATCTTGCGATCATGTGCAGGCTTATCATGTATGAGCGGCCTGAAGTGCGCCGTTTTATGGACATCGGGTGCGGGAACGGTATTTTGTCGGCGGTTATCCTCGAAAAATATCCAGACTCATCCGGGGTTTTAGTAGATTTTTCTGAAACTATGCTTAAGGCCGCGAAAGAAAAACTCCGGTCTAATGAGAAAAATCTTACTTTTGCCATGATAGATTACGGTGATGAAAAATGGCTCAAAGATCTTTCCGTTCTCTGCGGAAAAACGTCGGATTTTGACGTTGTTGTAAGCAGATTATCTATTCATCACCAGCTTGATGCGCGCAAAATAGAGATTTACAAAGAAATTTTCGACATATTGGCTCCCGGTGGTATTTTTGTGAATATTGAACATGTCGCGCCGGCATCTGAATCCGGCAGTAAATTATTCGCAGACTATATAGTAGACCACCTGTACGATTCGCAGGTTAAAAAAGATACAGGTAAGAATCGGGATCAAATTGCCAGAGATTTTCATGAAAGGCATCAAAAAGACGCTGATATTGTGGCGCCTGTCGAAAAACAATGTGAATGGCTCAGGGAAATCGGGTTTAATGATGTAGATTGCTATTTTAAGGTGTTTGATATCGCTGTTTTTGCGGGCAGAAAATAACTTTCCAGACGTGTTTTTCATATAACCAGTCATGAGGTAAATTCTATCGGTCTTGATGATTTTTGTAAGTATGAACCGTATAGTTTATGAAAATACGGGTATATACTCATAATGTGGGCTATGTGCGGGTTTTAAGGTTTTCCTTCGTGCGAAGTTAACATAACATACATTATCGGACGTTATTTGTGAGAAGTCGGGGTGAGGAGTTATAACGTCCGATAATGTACGCGAGAATATCGGACATTAAAAAAATGTCCGATATTCTCGCTTGCTAAGTGACAATTCTTAGATTGTGGGTTTTATGGCTTATGCACGGGGTTGAGTTTCGCGCTTGTCCGACTTCGTCGGAATGATTGGGGATTATTTTCAGGTATCGGCATATGATTTATGTCCGGGGTTTATGGGCTTCGCGCTTGTCCGACTTCGTCGGAATTGATTGGGGG
>JBDRAX010000056.1:0-4475 GCA_043823375.1 Candidatus Omnitrophota bacterium
TTCCAGATCCCAGGTAATAGTCGCTGTCCTCGGAGAAAGTTCCCAGAAAAAACCATACGGGTCGCTTTTATCCCCCATATAATCGTTATGTTTTGAATGGACATAATATTTATAGACCTCGCCCTTACCGACCCCGCCGATAAAACCCTGCCATATCCCCGAATCGTCACTTCTTTTCCGTAAAGGATGGGCATTTTTATCCCAATCGTTAAAATTCCCGACAACCGAAACATATTCCGTGTTCGGGGCCCATATCGAAAAACAGGTACCCTCAGTACCGTTCACATTCATACTATGCGCCCCAAGCTTCTCATAAAGCCGGAAATGGTTACCCTCCCTGAAAAGGTAAATATCCTCCGCGCTGAAAAGAAAATGCCCGTGAACTATGCCGCCTGTTCCCGGACCATCGTGCCTGTCAGATGGTTTTCGCAATTAAGCTCCCTTTACCTGTTGAAAAACACCGCCGGCATCATCGCAAGATAACCGCGTATATATATGTTTATCAAAACATTCCTTCTTGTAAACAAAAGAACAGAACGCCTCCCGATCCAACCGGGCATCTCCCGCGGATTTAACATCATCCCCGCTACATTTCAAGTTTACACCCGGCTCCCCGAAAGAACAAGTGCCCGGATACTTTACCTGAACACTTCAAGGCCGGACAGGCTCTGCATGATCATAAATTTGCCTTGTCTTCCGGTTGAAGCTTTTTATCCGCCAAAAAGCGCGCAATAATTGACTCCTTAAGAAACTGAACATATACTTAATTCATGGCTCACGCGCGTGATCATTTCAATTACTGCCGCTTTCTTTAGTATTAATATAAAAAAGGAGGAATTGTGAGAAAAGTATTAAGTCATCTCTCTTTCGTTATAGCCGTACTATTTTTTTTATCTGACGGAGCGTGTATCGCGGAGGCGCAGCTTACGGTATTTTCCCAGAGCGGGCGCAGTACCTTAAAAAAACGGCCGCGTGCTCATCAGGCGCCGCGGAATGTCCCGGCACCGCAAGAGATCCCGTTCAAAATACCTTATGACCCTCATCTTCCGACAAAACGCATCCTTATCTCCCCATTCCAGAACGGTGTTCCGTCGCTCGACACCCACATGAACGCCGAGATAGGGCTCACAGCTCAGCTTACGACAGCACTTTCAAAATGTAAAAATTTCATTGTACTCGACAGAGACGCGATCGAAATACTTAAAGACGAACTTACCCTGTCCCAGTCAGGGGCCGTTACCCAGGAAACATCAGCTAAAGCCGGAAAATTGTTAGGCTCTCAGGTCATAGTAAAAGGGGTAGTAACGGAATTTTCCGAAGAGGCACAAGGAAGATCTTCCGGGACAAAAGTAAACGCCGGACAATTAGCCGGCGCTATCGGGGTTTTTTCAGACTCAAAAGGAGTGGATTTTGTGGAAGCGCTGAACCCTGAGATCGGCCAGGGTAACGAAACAGTCTCCGGTGTTGTCGGGATAGATATCAAACTGCTCGATGTCAATACCGGTAAAGTCCTGGATACGTTCACCGCCCGCGGAGAGATCACAAGAGCGAACAGCAGCAGCGCCTTAGGCATCGGCGGATTCAGCACTATGTCTGAAAATTTCGAAAAAACTGTAATAGGCCAGGCAACCCGCGCTGCTATCCAGGACGCCGTTATAAGGATATTCACAAGCATGAAACGCGTCCCATGGAGCGGCTTGATCGCGGTAGCTAAAAACGACGGGACAGTTATCATAAACGCGGGGATGGAACAGAATATCTGCCCGGGCCAGATCATGAATGTTGTCCGCGAAGGCGAAACAATAACCGACCCGGCTACAGGGCTTGTACTTTATTCCGAAGAGAACACCATAGGACAGATAAGGGTTTTTGATATTCAGGAAAAGATCAGCATCGGAAAGGTCATAAGCGGAGGCAATTTCCAGCGCGGAGATAAGGTCATACTTCTGGAAGAGTCAGGTATACAGGCGAATACCGCGGCTGAATAAAGATATGTAAATTTTTACGTCAATTTTATCCGGGCGGCCGGATCTTCATTTAAAATATAAGGGACAGCGTTAAGCTGTCCCTTATATTTTAACTCACGAACAGGGCTCCCCTGATACGTCAATACCTCTTATACCTGCCTCTATCCCGGTAATAATCTCTGAGCTCATGCACCGCTTCTTCTAACTGGTAGATCGTATAATCGAACTCCGCTTCGCTTATGTCGTCCCTGCGTATAAGTTCATCAAGTTTCCGGCTCTTGAACGCGAAAGGATCGGTCCCCTGATATCCGTACCTCTGGTCAAGCGCGCGGTTAAGCGCACCTTGGTCATCGCGCCAGTTCTTATATGTCACGATCACGTTAAGCGCCTCGACAATGTTGTCCACGTCCTTCTGCTCGGGTACGGCCTCCAGGCTCACGGGCTGCGCTTTGGCCGCTTTATTCGTATCCGTCGCGCCCTCTTCTTTTTGTACGCCGGGTTCGGGAACCTTCTGGGCGCATCCCGTAACCGGAAGGACCAGGCACTCGGCGATCAATACAATGAATACAAATCTTCCTGCCCGTCTCATATCTATCTCCTTTTTTTATGGCCGTATTATCAAAAATTTAAATGCAGAGAACACAGAGCTTTTCTCTCCCCGATCATTAATCCTCTCTGTGGCCCCATCCCATCCCTCTTTCTTTTCATTGTTCTTTTATGGGGTCTACCCTTACTATCTCCGGTTTTTCCGGCGACGGAAAAAAATTCATCCATTTTCCAGCCGCCCATTCCTTATCGATTATCTCACTGAATTCTCTGGAATATTTATCAAGCGCCGTGTTACACTTTGTGAACAAAAGTTCCGCGTCACGGTCAGAAGCATAAGGTTTATGTTTTTCGACTAAATTCCTCAAAACCTCCGGCCGGTCAATTATCATACACGGCTTCAAAAGATTACCGTCATAGGGAATAGCGTTCCTCATCTCAGTGAAAAAAGGCGTCTTAAGCGCGTCCGTTACGCTCATATCTTTAATATTCCCCGCGGCAAAATGCACAAAAACGCAGGGTTCGATGTCACCGTTATTCGTAATATGAAAGTATTTCCTGCCGCCGGCCATACAACCGTTGACCTCAGGGCCGTCATTCCAGAAATCGATCAAAAGTAACGGTTTCGTGTTCCTGTGCCGGTAAATATTATACCTCAGATCATTCCTTTGCGCAGGCGTGGGCATTATTTCAGTATCAGGGTCCCTTCCGACAGGGACATACTGAAAATAAAAACCATAGTGACAGCCCTTTTCAAGCATTTTGTCAATAAACTCATCACTGGTCAGGTATTCAACATTTGACCGGGTGGGACAGCTTGAAAAACCGAAGATAACACCCGCCTTCCTCAGTTTATCCATAGCGTTCATGACCTTTTCATATACGCCCTTTCCCCTTCTCGCGTCAGTAAATTCTTCATTGCCTTCAATGCTTAAAAGTGTATAAACATTCCCCAACTCAGCTATTTTCTTTACCTTTTCATCCGTTAAAAGCGTGCCATTAGTATAGAGTATGAACTGGCAATCAGAATATTTCTCAAATATATCGAAAACATTTTCTCTAATAAGCGGTTCTCCTCCTGTTATCGCGATATGATTAAGCCCTATCCTGTATCTTGCCTCATCGATCGCCTTTTCGATCAGTTTCATATCGAGGTCTTCGGCTTTTTTATCATACTCCCCTGCCCAGCATCCCCTGCACCTCAAATTGCACCTGGAAGTAACATCTATCACCATTACATCAGGCCCCCTGAAACCTTCTCTTTCCCGGAATTCCAGGCCTATCTTACTGATATCATGATAGACCAGATGCGCGTTCGTGAAAAATTTTTTCATGCATTGCGGGTTCAGTTCATCTATCAGGCGTTTAAAAAATTTCAGGGTCCCGTGATTGTTCTTTAATCTCCAAACGGTTTCGGAAATCTCTTTCCTGCTCTCTTCACTGTGGGCGAACCTGGCCGCGAGTTCAAAGAGCCTTACAAGGCCCTTCTTTGACGACCTTTTTAAATAGAAAGGCAAAAAGTTGATAAGCTGCTTAATGAAAAAACTGTTCATATCACGCGAAATTTTTGTATACATAAAATTTACCCCTCCCTCGTGTTTTTAAGAGATCCCCGGCTATTGTAAAATTCCATGTTAACTGTTTCTCAGCAGCCGATACCTGCTTATAGCTATAAGTTTCTTGAATTTCTCTAAAATGTCAAGCATCACGGGCAAAATTAAATTCCTATGAAAATATATGACGTAGCGGGAAAGCGTAAAACCCGGGATAAAAAGGGGCACCTATTACAGCGAACATCCCTTATACTATCATCGATGCGTAAAATTGTATTTCCAGTATTCGACATTGGGTTTAATCGGGAAAACGCCTGCTTCCTGGCATGTTTCAAGCGCCAGGCAGAAAAGAAAAAAAGCTACGAGAACGACGCCTAACAGGCGTTATGAGAAACTTTTAGCGCGTTTG
>JBDRAX010000057.1:0-4507 GCA_043823375.1 Candidatus Omnitrophota bacterium
CATTTTTTTGGCAAAATACTCCCATCATCGGGCTTTTTGGGGAGTATTTTTTGTGACAGATATCTTAATCAGGATTTGGGGGGGGTAACAGCTTATTGACTATATATATTATCTATGTTAAACTCTTGTGGTTATGAAGAACAAAGTAAGCGTTATAGGAGACGGAGGCTGGGGGACTGCCCTAGCGCTTCTTTTGTATAATAAAGGTGTTGATACAATTCTCTGGAGTTATTCGGCAACATACGCGGAAGAACTTATCGAAAGAAGAGAAAATACTAAGTTTTTGAAGGGTATACCTTTACCTGAAGGCTTAAAGATAACTGCCGATGTATCGCTTGCCGGAAAAGCTGAATACGCGGTTTTTGTTGTACCCTGTGAGTATCTGCGTTCAGTCGCGGAGAAATTTAAAAACGCGGAGTTTCGGGGAATTATCAGCGCGACAAAAGGTATTGAAAACAGTTCTTTGAAAAGGCCTTCCGAGATATTGTCGGAGTATTACGGTAATGAACGTATTGTCGTTTTATCCGGGCCTAGCATATCTTTTGAAGTCGCGAAGAATATGCCCACGACAGTCGTAGCGGCGGGCGATACTGATATTAGTCAGGTCGCGCAAAAAGTGCTGATGACGGAAAATTTCAGGGTTTATACTTCAAAAGACGTAATAGGGGTTGAACTGGGCGGAGCTTTAAAAAATATTATCGCGATAGCCGCCGGTATATCTGACGGATTGGGTTTTGGTACAAATTCGAAATCCGCTATTTTGACAAGAGGGCTCGCGGAAATAACGCGTCTGGGCGTCAAAATGGGAGCGGAGAGGCTTACTTTCAGTGGTTTGAGCGGTGTCGGGGATCTCGCTACCACATGTATCAGCACATACAGCAGGAACAGATGGTTAGGGGAACAGATCGGAAAAGGCAGGCAGGTAAAAGAAATCCTGCGGGATACGGAAATGGTTGTTGAAGGTTTAACCACATGTAAATCCGCGTATGATCTTTCTGAAGAATATGATGTTGAAATGCCTATTACGCAGAAAATATATGAGGTTCTTTATGAACAGAAAGATCCGCTTGCCGCGGTAAGAGAACTGATGACAAGGGATCCGAAAGCGGAAGATTAGCAGGATATCTGTAGATATTATTAATTCGTCGGGACGTGGCGCAGCTTGGCTTAGCGCACTAGTCTGGGGGGACTAGGGGCCGCCGGTTCGAATCCGGCCGTCCCGACCATTTTTACTATGTTGAGCGTGGTGTGATTCCGGTGGGCCGAGGGCGGTTAGAGGCCGGCCCTGATTATTGTCGATAAGAAATGAGGCGGTATGAAAAGTGTTAATATAGGCCTGGTAGGCCTTGGTACTATCGGTAAAGGCGTTGTAGACGCGGTTATTTCCAACAGAGACCTGATAGCAGTAAGGACGGGGGTGTCGCTCTGCCTTATAGCTGCATGCGACAAAGACGATAACGCGTTTTCCGGCCTGGACATGGAGAAGTATGGCATAAAAAGATTATCAACCGAGGAACTCTTGGCGGATAAGGATGTGGATATCGTAGTTGAGCTTATCGGAGGCGTCCACCCTGCAAAAGAAATTATTCTTAGGGCTTTGAAAAATAAGAAACATGTTGTAACGGCCAACAAAGCTTTGCTTTCGGAATGTTGGAATGAGATTTTTGAAACCGCTACGGACAACGGTGTTTTCGTGAATTTCGAAGCGAGTGTGGGAGGGGCTATACCCGTTATCAGAACTATCAGGGAGAGTCTTGCCGCGAACAGGATAAATACCGTATACGGTATTTTGAACGGTACTACGAATTTTATTTTAACGACAATGGAGTCTAACGGAGTTTCCTTCGCGCAGGCGCTTGAACTGGCGCAGCAGAAAGGCATAGCGGAAAGGGATCCGGAGCTTGACATAAGCGGAAAAGACAGCGCGCATAAACTGGCGATACTTTCAATGTTGTGTTTTGGTATCAGTGTTTCACCTGACGATATTTATACCGAGGGGATAAACCACATTACCGCGCAGGACATAATTAACGCCGAAAAATGGGGATACAGCATCAAATTGCTGGCTATCGCAAAGAGTACTTCGGGAGGCGTTGAGGTCAGAGTGCATCCGACACTCCTTAGCAATTCGCATCTGCTCACGGATGTCAGGGGCGCGGATAACGCGGTTTTTATCGTAGGTGACCTTGTGGGGGAATCGCTTCTTTTCGGTAAAGGGGCGGGAAGAAAACCTACTACGAGTTCGGTTATGGGCGATATAGTAGATATAGCTAAACATATTGTGTTTTGCGGGAAAAATAATCCGGTCCCTTATTATATGAAATACGCGCCGGAGGGACAGTGTATTATCGATATGGACAAGCTGGAGATGTCTTATTATCTGAGGTTTTCCGTAACGGATAAGCCGGGGGTGTTAGCCGGTATCTCTTCGGTGTTATCGGAAAACGGGATAAGTATAGCGAGTGTTTCTCAGGAGGAAAGAAGAGAAGGAGAGACAGTGCCTGTAATCATCCTGACTCACAAGGCACAGGAAGGCCGCATGCGGAATGCTATCAAAAAAATAGACGATTTTGATTTTATTATGGCAAAAACAGTAGTTATCCGCATGGAAGACAGGATATAAAAAAACTACTTTTAGAAAGAAGGGAAAATGGGTGTAATAGAACATTACAGAAAATACCTGCCCGTAACTGACGCGACCCCCGTGATAAGCCTGGAAGAAGGAAGTACCCCTCTTATTAAAGCTGATCCAGTCGCGGAACTTATTGGCCCCGGATATAACGTGTGGCTTAAATATGAGGGGCTTAATCCAACGGGAAGCTTTAAAGACAGGGGGATGACAGTAGCGGTATCAAAAGCGGTAGAGCAGGGGGCGAAAGCTGTAGCGTGCGCGTCTACCGGGAACACTTCCGCTTCCGCCGCCGCGTACTCAGTAAGGGCCGGAATAAAGTGTATCGTGGTTATTCCCGAAGGGGCTATAGCGCTTGGCAAGCTGGCGCAGGCGCTGATACACGGAGCGAAAGTTATAGCCGTGAAAGGTAATTTTGACCAGGCGCTTGAAATCGTATGTGAATTGACGGATAAGTATCCGGTTACGCTCGTCAACTCTATTAACCCGTACAGGATCGAAGGCCAGAAAACGTCTTCCTTCGAGATCTGTGATTTTCTGGGGCATGCCCCGGAGTTCCACGCTTTACCGGTTGGGAACGCGGGAAACATAACGGCGTACTGGAAAGGTTATAAAGAGTATAAGCAGTGCGGTATCATAAATACTTTGCCGAAAATGCTTGGTTTTCAGGCCGCGGGTTCCGCGCCGATAGTTGAGAAACGTGTAATAAAGGACCCTAAGACAATAGCGACAGCTATTAAGATCGGAAATCCCGCGAGCTGGAAACAGGCGGAAGAAGCCCGCGATGAGTCGGGCGGAATAATAGATAAAGTGACGGATGATGAGATTCTTGATGCATATAAACTTCTGGCGGATAAAGTCGGTATTTTTGTGGAACCAGCTTCAGCCGCTGGTGTGGCAGGTATACTGAAGAAATCCAGGGAAGGATATTTTCCCGGGAATGCAGGGGATACGGGCAAAAAGGATATTGTCTGTGTCTTGACGGGCCATGGATTGAAGGACCCTGACAGGGCCATAAAATGCCTGGAGTATCCTGTTATCGTTGAGCCTGAACTTGAAAAGGTTGTTAAGGCGGCAGGGCTTTAGACCCTGGGCCGGAAGTTTTTTCGGCATAGTGTAAAAGTACAAAGAGGAGTAGACGAGCATGAAGTATATTGTACTTGTCCCTGATGGTATGGCGGACCTTCCTATTGAGGAATTGAATGACCATACATGTATGGAAGTCGCTAATACTCCTAATATGGATATGATCGCGCAGAAAGGGGTGGTAGGCCTTGTCAATAATGTCCCAAAAGGCATGACCCCGGCGAGCGATGTGGCAAATTTATCCATACTCGGGTATGACCCTTCGCTGTATTATTGCGGCCGTGGCCCGCTGGAAGCTGCTAATCTGGGGATAGAATTATCAGACAGGGATGTAGCGTTCAGGTTCAACACAGTTACCGTGTCTGAAAATATTATGATAGATTACAGCGCCGGGCATATTTCCACCAAGGAAACATCTTTACTTGTTAAGGCTCTTAACGAATCGCTCGGTTGTTCAAGGTTCAGGTTCTTTACCGGAACTTCATACAGGAATCTGCTGCTTATGAGCTGTTCTTCCTCCGCGGAAGCTGATGTCTTTGCGAAGGAGAAATGCTATCCGCCGCATGACATCCTTGATAGATCCATTTCAAAACATTTACCTAAAAACGCGGAACTTGTGGAACTGATGGAAAGATCAGAAGAGATCCTTAAAACTAACGATGTTAACAAAGTGCGGATAGACCTCGGGCAGAATCCCGCTAATATGATATGGATATGGGGGCAGGGAAAAAAACCTGATATGCCTACTTTCGAGGAAGCCTATGGTATGCGCGGCGGGATGATTTCAGCCGT
>JBDRAX010000058.1:0-3692 GCA_043823375.1 Candidatus Omnitrophota bacterium
GTCCTTTGTGAAAAAACTTTTTTTGTTGGTGGGCGCAGGGGGACTCGAACCTCCGACCTCATGCATGTGAGGCATGCGCTCTAACCAGCTGAGCTATGCGCCCATACGTTCTCTATTTACCCAGAGTCTTGGCTGTCACAAATATATGTTGCCGTTCACCGATGTTTCAGCGCGATGTCTGAGGAAAAAAAAGCAATTGAACAATTTATCCGGGAATTGTCAATTGCCCCTGAGTTTTTTACTGAGTATTCGGAATGTACGGCATCGATACCTTATATAGCGCCTGTTACACGTATCGCTTTCCATTCCTTATCCTCTCCTGTCATTCGGTATTATAGTGGTGGGGGCACATGGACTTGAACCAGGAACCTACTGATTATGAGTCAGTTGCTCTAACCAATTGAGCTATGCCCCCACCAAAGCATAATATCGAGACTAATATTCCTTATTTCGCACCATGCTGTAAATGTAAAAGAACTTCTATTTTTGCAGTACTATACCACAAGTTTTTTTTTTTTTGCAAATAGAATTTACCCTTAAGGAGACGCTGCTATCCCGATAGGGGAACAGGGTGCGTATACTGCAGAAATTCACGCGGCTATTTATGAGAGACTACGCAAAAAAAAAGGCGGAACCACCGGTTCCGCCTTTTTTTGTCTTTCGACTTATTACTTTTTCTTCGCAGCTTTTTTCTTTGGAGCCGCTTTCTTTTTTGGCGCGGCTTTCTTCGCAACTTTTTTCTTCGCCACTTTTTTCGGCGCGGCTTTCTTCGCTACTTTTTTCTTGACCACCATTTTGTTACCCCCCTTCGTTAGTTAAAAACTCTTTCTATCACAAGACTTAGTATCGATTTATTTTTAACTATACATTATATTTTTAGATTTGCAAGCCGAATTTAATATTTTTTTCAAAAAAAATAAATGCTTTTTCTTCGTTTTTATCATTAGCCGCGCTTCAGAGACGTGATATGATGCTCTATTTTTTTTGCGCGTGCCTATTGCCCAGCAATAACAAGGCTTATAGAAGATGCGTTTTTTCGCGAGAGGCAAAAAACAGTTTTATTCTCCCGCGATTTTTTTAAAAAAAAACAGCTGTTCGTTTTGAAAACCATTTCAAGAAATTATTTTTTATTTTTTTTTGAAGATTTTTTTGAAGTAAGAATTTTGTGCCCGCCGATTTTTTTTTGGGGTTCTCTCGATACGTCGATGCCGGTAAGCTCCGTAACGACAGCTTCTATCGTGATAAAGATACGCGCGTGTTCCCGGAGGCAGCCTGTTGTAGTTTTATCTCTCCTGCCCGCGGAAAAATGTATGTGAGGCTCTACTTTCGTGCCTTTTTTTACGACAGTTCCGAAACCCAGGACTTCTCTTCCGTCGCGGAAGGAAAACCATTGAGGCGTAGCGGGAAGGCACAGGTTTCGAGGCCCAGTTACCATTTTCCCATCCGCTAACGCCCCGAAAAAAGTTATTGTGCCGAAGTTGATGCGTTCCTGTATGAAAAGTTTTTTTATTTCATTCAGGAGGTCATCTTCATGATCGAAGGCTACAAGAAAGACCCGGCCTATAGACGCTTGAGTATATTCCATTTTAAGACATATGAGATGCCGGGAGCCTGGATTATATGCATTAAAAAAATCCGGGCTCCCGAGGTTCAAATCATCCGAGATATTACATATAACGTTCAGGTTGATCTTTCAGTTCTTTAAAAACGGGATTAAAAGCCTGCGGCTCTCTCCCGAAACACACACCGAACTGTTCAAAAAGGGCAACTTCTTCCGTATCGACATGCCGCTGTTCAATAGCTTTTTCCGCGGCCATGTACCTTACTTCTTTGCCGATGACCCCCGCTATTGTAACGCCGTCAATGCCTTTTTGAAGGAGAGTTACCGCGCCGGCACCGGCTTCTTTGCCGAAATTGACGTCATACGCGGAGCTGTGCCCGCAGCGTACCAGATGCCCCGGGGTTACAGCGCGTACTTCCGGTACCGTATAAATGTTTTCCACATACATATGAGTCTTTGTCATAAAGGCCTGTATCTCGCTGTCAGCTTTGAGGCGCTTTGTAAGTTCCTGGCATACATACTTTGAAGCGCCCGCCAGTTTTTTATGCCCGAAAGAATCAACGCCGGCGCTTTCGTCGATTATTTCTCTTCCCGACGCGTCTTTAAGGCCTTCCGCGACTATTATGAGATATGTGCCGGCGAAAACATCACTGCCGCCGATCCTGTGCGTCAGTTTCCCTTTAACATGCTCATATAAAATATCAAAGTCCACTGGTATCTCGGGGATAAGAATCGCGTCCACGTCAGCGGCGATACCGCCTCTGAAAGCTGTGTGCCCCGCGTATCTTCCGAAAACTTCCATGACAATTACGCGGTTATGCGTTCTGCCGGTAGTTTTAAGGTCGTTCGCGTAATTCGCTATTTTATTTATCGTTGAATCCCCGCCCACCGAATATGTCTGAAGGTCCAGGTCCATGGTTTTAGGCACATGGATACATTTAATACCGTTCTTGTGGAGGTCTACCATGACACTTCCGCTGTCATCTCCACCGCTTATTACAAGAGCGTCGATGGAGAATTTTTTTAACCCCTCTTTTATCCGGTCATATTTCTTTTCATCGGATATTTTCTTCACCTTTACTCTCGAATGCCCGGCTTCGGAACCGGCCATGAACGTATTGATCAGTTCAAGCCGGTCCCCTGATAATTCCGTAAGACGTTCGAAATTTATCAGGTTGTACAGCCCCGCGTAGCCGTTTGGTATAACATAACACTTAATCCCGAGGCTGTCAGCCATGGAAGCGGTTCCCTTGATGACCGCGTTCAACCCGCCGCAGTCACCGCCGCTTGTAAGGATCCCTATTTTTTTTATTTCTGACATATAACCCTCCTGTTTGTTTGCGCGTTCGTTATTTTTTTAACGGTTTTATTTATTGAGCGGTATCAATACGGCAGGCAGTACTACATGCGCGTAATATGTTTTTAAAAATAGCTGTCCATGGACTTCTTGAAAATCGTGTTTTTTGACGGCATGATGATCTTAAAAGATTCCCCGCTTATCAATATCATCGCGTTTTCCTTATCTCCGTCTTTCCAGTCTCCATAGCTTAATAAAAATTCAAAATCGTTACCGTTTTTACGTACCGAACTTATCTTATACTCCTTGAATTCCATGAACTGTAAATCGAAACGTGCCGTTCCAAAAGGATAGCCGGCTTTACTTTTGTCGTCAATAAGCGCGTACATGGTCTCATAATCGTTTTTCTGCCAGGCAGACATGAAGACGTAGATCGTTTCAGCCCCGCGGGGGCAAAGATCGATATTTTCAGCGGCAGAATCGCCGCCCAGAGGCAGACCGAGTGAAATGTCATTGTTATCGCTTCCAACGGTTATTCCATGGCTCGCGGAAGGGACAAGAAACAGGCAACATGCCAGAGCCCCCGGGATCAATGAGAAAACTGCAGTATTCAACGTACTTTTCATATTTTATTTCAGTTTTTGAATTTGTAGTGTTTTCGTATAGGATCAGAATCATAATTCCAGTTAAAGACCGATATTTCTTTTTCCCATACGGGCCAGCCCGGAACGCCGAGCTCATCAAGCTTTTTATCATCCGGTTTTGCGATTATTACCTTATACATCGCCATACCCCCGGTTTTGCCATATATACGACGGAAAATATTATATCAGC